>CABUQI010000056.1 GCA_902493545.1 uncultured Collinsella sp.
GCCGAGGGCGCGAGCCCCGATAGGCTCGTGGTTCCCGAGCCGCGTCGTTCGTAGCCGATAGCTTTACCGCAATGCAAAGCGGCCCTGCATCTCCCGTGAGGTGCAGGGCCGCTGTCGTTGATTTGTGACGTCGCTAGAAGTTGGCGTCGTTGAGTTGTTCACTCTCGAGGCCGTCGAGCTGTTGCTGTTCGGGCGTATCGGCGACGCTCTCGAGCAACTCGGTGGGATCGACGTTCATGTCCTTACCGGCTTCGTTGCCGTTGACCAGGTCGTCCGAGAAGATGTCGACTTCCATTTCCTCGGCCTCCTCGATTTGAACTTCAAGTGGCACCTGGGTGCGAACGAGTTTGACTGCCGGACGCATGCGGGCAAACAGCGGCACGTACTCGATGATGATGGCCGAGTTCTCGAGACCGTACCAACGTGCCGGGCTTCCGCAGGCGCGGCGGACGGCGTACTTGATGGCCATGACGCGATGGTCGTTGCGGTTGATGTCCGTTTCGGGGGCAAGCATCTTGCGCAGCATGCAAAAACGGAAGTCGCCCACGTTGCCGCGTGTCTCGTAGATGGAGTAGGTGTGATGTTGCGGCGGCAGCTCGCCCGATGCCATCAAGTCGCCGACGATCTGACGCAGATAAGCGTTGACGCGCTGGTTGACCTTAAAGCCCAGGTCCAAGCGCACGCGGAACAGGAAGTCTGTGCCAAAGGTCTCAACGGAATACTCGTGCGTATAGGGCTCGTCGGTAACGTGTACGTTGATGAACCAATATGCCTTGGCGCGCTTGGGATGTTTGTCCAGGATGGAATAGAGCACGTCGCGGTCGAGTGTGAGCGGATCGGGGCTGTTGGTGAGGAACACCAGATTGTCGGCGAGTACGGGGTAGGTCTCGTCGTTGCGCAGGCGGTTGAGCTGGTCAATGTACTTGGAGACGGGCAGCAGAATCGTCTGCGTGCGCTCGATGGCGGTACCGCGATGCCACACATACATAAGGCCGAACAGCAGTGCGGCCAGGAAGATCATGACGTAGCCGCCGTCAAAGAACATGGTGAGGCACGAGGCGAAGAAGCATAGCTCAATGGCACCAAAGAGCAGGGCGAAGACGCAGGCACCCAGCTTGTGCTTGAGGATGCCGGCAATGTAGCTCGTCAAAAGCGTCGTGGTCATGAGCATGGTCACGGTAATCGCGAGGCCGTAGGCGCTCTCCATGCGCTCGGAGTTTTGGAACAGCAGCACGATGAAGATGCAGCCGACCCACATGATGTTGTTGACGAGCGGAATATAGAGCTGGCCCTTGGTGTCGCTGGGGTAGTGGATGCGCAGATGCGGCATAAGGTTGAGACGGGTTGCCTCGGATACCAGCGAGAAAGAGCCGGTGATGAGCGCCTGCGAGGCGATGATGGCCGCTACGGCCGAAAGCACGATGGCAAAGGGGCGCAGGGGCTCGGGGAGCATCATATAGAACGGGTTGACGATATCCATCGCGAGCATCTGGGGGTTGGAGTTATTGGCGAGCAGCCAAGCGCCCTGACCCAGATAGTTGAGGATAAGGGCCGCCTTTACGAACGGCCAGGATGCGTAAATGTTAGCTTTGCCCACGTGACCCATGTCCGAATAGAGCGCCTCGGCGCCGGTCGTCGACAGGAAGACGAAGCCGAGCACCATGATGCCCGAGTGGTTGATGGGCGAGAACAGGAACATGATGCCGCGGATGGGGTTGAGCGCGCGCAAGATGGACAGGTTGCCGAGCATGTTGAACAGGCCGGCGCCTGCCAGGAACAGGAACCACAGTGTCATGAGCGGGCCGAACAGCTTGCCGATCGACGAGGTACCGGCGCGCTGCATGGCAAATAGGCCGCAGATAATGATGATGGTGATGATGATGACGTTGGTCTGGCCGTCACCCAATAGCGCGTGGCCCCACTCGATGGTGCGCAGGCCCTCAATGGCTGTGGTGACCGTGACCGCGGGGGTGAGGATGCCGTCGGCGAGCAGCGCCGCGCCGCCGATCATGGCGGGAAGAATCAGCCAAGGCGCCACTTTGCGCACCAAGCTAAACAGGGCGAAGATGCCGCCCTCGTTATGGTTGTCGGCCTTCATGGCGATTACAACGTACTTGACCGTGGTCACGAGTGTCATGGTCCAGATGACGAGCGAGAGCGCGCCCAAGATCATGTCCTCGCTGACGGTACCGATGCCGCCGTTGTTGGCAACGATTGATTTCATGGTGTACATGGGGCTCGTGCCGATGTCACCGTAGACGACGCCGAGCGTAACGAGCAGCATGCCAGCGGAGAGGGGAATGGCTCCATGCCCGCCTTGACTACGCTGGTCTTGGAGGCTTGCCTCCAGCTTGTTGTGTGCCACGTGGACTCCCTTGGACATCTGGCCTCTGCCACGAGCAGTAGACCTTTATGCCATCTTTATACATATAAGAGCAGTTTGGCACATCGGGGTGTTTTAGACAATAATCCCCATCTGGGGATTATTTATATACGCAGGTAGCATTTCAGAGCAGGGGCTATTAAGCACGCGCTGTCTGGGCGATGCCGGCCTTAGCGCTTGCGCGTTTGCCGGCGAGTTCGCAAAAGATCGCGCCGCCGATGATAAGCACGGCGCCCATCAGACGGACCGGTGTTATGGCTTCGCCCAAAAGGACGCCCGAGAACACGACCGCCGAAAGCGGCTCGAGGTAGCCGACGACGGCGACGGTCTGGACGGGCAGTTTGGCGACGGCGCTAAAGTAGAGCAGGCAGCCGATGCCGGTGTTGACGACGCCGAGCATGACGACGGCGCGCCAATCGATGCATGCGGCGACGCCGGCGGACAGGAACGAGGGAGCGCCCTGCGTGATGAGCGTGAGGACCAGCGCGGTCACAAAGGCGGCGCTCACCTGGAGCGCGGAGTTCTCGAGGCCTTCGATGTGTGGCGCACCCTTGCTAGCGATGACCATCAGTGCATAGCAAAATGCCGAGGCGATGCCGCAGGCGATACCCGCAATGGGTATATTGCCGCCTAAACCTTGCGCTGCGATGAGAAAAGCGCCGCACGCGACGGCGATAAACCCGGCGATTTTGCCGCCGGTCAGTTTTTCGCCAAAGATAAACGGCGAGAGGGCCATGACAATGATGGGGCCGCAGTAGTACAGCAGCGAGGAAACGCCGACGCCGATCGTCTGGTAGGCGCGGAACAGGAATATCCAGCTGGCGCCCAGTGCGGCCCCCGAGAGGATGAGAGCCGCAGCTTCGCGGGGACGAGATGGCGCCTGCAGTTTATGACGTTGGGTGATGGCGAGGATGGTGACAAGCGAGAGAGCGCCCAAAAACGTGCGCAGGAGCACGATATCGGAGCTCGGCAGCGCGATGGCAGCGGCGATGATGCCGTTGGAGCCAAACAATAGCAATGCTGCTAAGTACGTAAACAGTCCGTTGTCCATGCGCTTCCGTCCCCTCTATATTCGAGCATGTTCACTATGGGCGAACTGGCAATAGAAGAAAAGCGAATATAATGCATGGCTAACATGACAAAAACTCATGCAAAGGTGGAGGGGTGCCGTGGAAACGAATATTCAAAAGATGCAGGTGCTGCTCGAGACCGTGCGCGCCGGCAGTTTTACGCGCGCCGCCGAGCGGCTGAGCTATTCGCAGTCGGGCGTGAGCCGTATGGTGGCCGATCTCGAGGCTGACTGGGGCTTTAAAGTGCTCGATAGAAGCCGCGAGGGCGTAGTGCTTTCTGCCGATGGACGGCAAGTTATGCCGGCGGTCGAGGCGTTATGCGAGGAATTCGTTCGTTTGCAGCGACGGGTGGATGAGATGCGTGGACTCATGCGCGGCAAAATCTGCATCGGTACGTTTTCGAGTGTGGCGACCCACGTGCTGCCGCCGGTGATCGCACGGTTTCGCGCTGATCACCCGGATGTCGATTATGAGTTGCTGATGGGTGATTACTCCGAGATTGAGCAATGGGTGGCAGAAGGCCGCTGCGACCTGGGCTTTATTCCGCGCGAGCCACGCGGCGCCGGCATGGCGTCGCGGCTGTTGGTGCAAGATGAGTTGATGGCCGTGGTGCCAGCAGACTCCTCGCTTGCCACCGCGGAGGTCGTCTCTCTTGCCGATTTGGCCAACGAGCAGTTTATTCTGCTGGAACGCGGTAGCGACGACGAGATTACGCCGCTGTTTCGTCGGGCGGGACTGACAGTGCGCTCCAGGCTGTCGACCTGGGATGACTATGCGATTATGGCCATGGTCGAGGACGGCCTGGGCGTGAGCATTCTTCCCGCGCTCATCTTGCGCCGCTGCCAGTTCGATGTTGCCGTGCGTCCGCTCGAGGGGCATCCCCATCGGCAGATCAACGCCATATACCGCACCGCTGACGTTTCGCTCGCGGCCGCTCGATTCCTTGAATACCTCTAAACGTGTACACGTCATTGTCCGCTTTGGGACAATTCTCGGGGTTCGGTACATTTTCTTGTGAAATTGAACTTCCGGATAATGCGCCGCGCTATACTGCTGCCTAAATTGAACTCAGGTTCAATTCGTGTTCTATAAATTGAACTTTGCCAGCAAGGAGGTTCTAGTGGCCCAAGAGACGTTTAGCGATCGCCTGCGACAGACCATGTCCGATCGCGACGTTCGCCAGTCGGACGTAATCCGCGCATCGGAGATGCTCGGCAAAAAACTCGGCAAGAGTCAGATGAGCCAATATGTGAGCGGCAAGACGATTCCGCGGCGCGATGTGGCAGAGCTACTCGCCCGCGTTTTGGAGGTCGATGTTACCTGGCTGCTTGCCGGTGACGCCGATCAAGGCGAGGCATCATCGCCCCGTAACGTTTCCAAGCCCGAACCCCATCCCTCAGCTCAAATTCCAAGGAGCACCACCATGCGTACTTTTTCTAAATCCACCAAGCTTGATAACGTCCTGTATGATGTGCGCGGTCCCGTCGTCGACGAGGCCGCCCGTATGGAGGACGAGGGCGAGCGCATCCTCAAGCTCAATATCGGCAACCCGGCGCCCTTCGGTTTCCGCACGCCCGATGAGGTCATCAAGGACATGCGCCAGCAGCTGCCCGACTGCGAAGGCTATTCCAACTCGCGCGGCCTGTTCTCTGCGCGCAAGGCGATCATGCAGTATTCGCAGATCAAAGGCCTGCCCAATGTTCAGATGGAGCATATCTACACGGGCAACGGCGTGTCCGAGCTCATTCAGCTTTCGATGAACGCGCTGCTCGACAATGGCGACGAGATTCTGATCCCCAGCCCCGACTATCCGCTTTGGACGGCGTGCGCAACCCTTGCCGGCGGCCATCCCGTGCACTATCTGTGCGATGAGCAGGCGGATTGGTATCCCGACCTGGAGGATATGGAGTCCAAGATCACGAGCGCGACCAAGGCCCTCGTCATCATCAACCCCAACAACCCCACGGGCTCGGTCTACCCGCGTGAGGTGCTCGAGGGCATCGTTGAGGTTGCGCGCAGGCACCAGCTCATGATCTTTGCCGACGAGATCTACGATCGTCTGTGCATGGACGGCTACGAGCACGTCTCGATTGCCTCGCTCGCCCCCGACCTGCCCTGCGTCACCTTTAGCGGCCTTTCCAAGTCGCACATGATTGCGGGCTATCGTATTGGCTGGATGGTGCTTTCGGGCAACCAGCGCTGCATGAGCGACTTCATCATGGGCATCAACATGCTCTCCAACATGCGCCTGTGCTCCAACGTGCCGGCTCAGTCGATCGTCCAGACGGCGCTCGGCGGCCATCAGTCCGTTAACGACTACATCCGTCCCGGCGGCCGTGTCTACGAGCAGCGCAACTTTGTGTATGAGGCGCTCAACAAGATTGACGGCATCTCGGTGGTCAAGCCGCGCGCGGCGTTCTATATCTTTCCCAAGATGGATGTTAAGAAGTTCAACATCACCGATGACGAGCAGTTCGCCCTCGACCTGCTGCACGAGAAGAAGATCCTCATCACGCGCGGCGGCGGCTTTAACTGGGCCGAGCCCGATCACTTCCGCATCGTGTACCTGCCGCGCATGGAAGTGCTCAAAGAGTCGCTCGAAGACCTCGCCGACTTCTTTGATCATTACCGCCAGAGCTAGTGGGATAGAAGCTCCGCACTATGAAAAGCTCCCTGCAGTTGTTTTGCTGCGGGGAGCTTTCTTGAATCGGCGGAACTAGATCACTATCCCAGTGCAGTGGTCGATTTCGTGCTGGATGATCTCGGCGGTGTAGCCCGAGAAGTTTTTGATGCGGTGGACAAAGTTCTCGTCCAAATACTCAACCTTAATGCGGCGATAGCGGGTACAGGGGCGCTCGCCGATCAGCGAGAGGCATCCTTCGCTCGTCTGATAGGCATTGACCTGCTCAAGAATTTGAGGGTTGTACATCAGGAGCGCCCTGTTGCCGTCCTTTACGCAGATGATGCGTTTGCGCACACCGATCATGTTGGCGGCGAGCCCCACGCACTCGTGCTCATGCTCGTGGAGTGTATCCAGGAGGTCCTGCCCGGTCGCGGCATCGTCGGGCCCCGCGTCTTCGGAAGGCAGGCGCAAAAAGAACTCGGATTTCATGATGGGCTTAATCATGGCGGGCTCCTCATGTCTTATGCTTTCGTGGACTTTTAATAATAGCGCGGAAGGAAAGCTGCGCGTCCGCGTTACAATCTTTTGACGTTGGACCATGTTGCCAGATTCGTCGTGTACGGCGTCTGGCGTAAGTCTAGGGCTCATTTTTCGCCCTGGACTGTTCCTCTGGGGCGATGCGACTGTCGTTCCAAGAGGAAGGAAATGCATGGGGAGCAAATCTCAGCAACAAGTTCAAGTAACGCCATCGGCCTCTGCGGCGATTCTCGTCGTAATGTATATTGCAGCCTTTGTTGCCGCGTTTAACGAGAACATCATTAACGTGGCGTTGCACGACATTATGGCAGCCTTTTCGGTGAGTGCCACCACGGCACAGTGGCTCGTCTCGGGCTACATGATCGTGACGTCGATTTTTACGGCCATCATGGCCTTCCTGTCCGGCCGTTTCTCGACGCGCAAGCTGTTGTTTTTCGCATGCGGATGTATGGTCGCCGGCGAAGTCCTGTGTCTGATCGCTCCGTCGTTTAGCGTTTTGCTGCCAAGTCGTATTTTGCAGGCTGCGGGATCGGGCATCTTGTTTCCGCTCATGATGAACGTGGTGCTGTCTTGCGCCCCGCGCGAGAAGCTCGGTCTGTATCTGAGCCTGGGTGGTGCCTGCATTACGCTAGGGCCGGCGTTTGGACCTGTGATCAGCGGTCTTATGTGCACGTTGTTTGGCTGGAGGGCGGTGTTCGTAGTGCCGCTGGTGGCCGGCATTGTGGTCGCTGCGGCGGGCGTAAAGCTTGTTCAGAATGTCGGAGAGCGCTCGAACACCACGCTTGATATTCTGTCGGTTGTTTTGCTCGCCGCCGGCATTACGGCATTTGTGTATTCCGTAGGCGAGTTCTCGACCAATCTGATTGCCGGCATCGTGACGCTTATCGCCGCTATTGTGCTGCTCGGCCTGTTTGCGGCCCGCCAGCTCAAACTCGAGCATCCGGTGCTTAACGTGCGTCCCATGGCGAGCGTTCGTTTTTGGCCTGCGTGCCTGCTTGTGGTGGTGTCGATGATGACGACGTTCTCGATGAGCGTTTTGTTGCCGCTCTATTTTGAGGGCGCATACGGCATGACCGCACTTGTTGCGGGCTTGCTCATTTTGCCGGCGATTGCCTGTAACGCCGTGACCTCGATTGTGGGCGGACGCGTGATGGACGCCCGTGGCGCATGGCCGCTGCTGCCGGTCGGCTTTGCCCTGATTGCCGTGGGGCAGACTGCAATCTCGATGACGGCGGCAAGCATGAACATCGGCGTCGTTGTGGCGCTGACCGTTGTGGTGTATGCCGGAGTCGGTTTGGTGCTGAGCCCCTCGCAAACGGCCGGATTGGAGACGCTGCCTGCCGCTGAACATCCTCACGGAACGGCATTGCTTAACACGTGGAACATGATTGCCGCATCGTTTGGCCCGTCCCTGTTTATCGGCCTGCTCTCGAGTTCTGCAGCGACTGCCGGCGCGGCTGGCGCTGCGACCGACGTTGCCCAGGCGATTGGATTTGCAACTGCCGTGCGTGTGGCGGCTGTAGTTGCCGTGGTCGGGTTCGTGGCGTCGCTGGTGTACGCTCGTCGCGAGTCGCACATGTCGCATTAATGTGTACACATAGATTCTGCAGCTAGATTGGATGGTGACACCATAAACTAATGGACGTTTTGCCGAGAGGCATGAATGTTTAAAGCGCAAA
>CABUQI010000057.1 GCA_902493545.1 uncultured Collinsella sp.
ACGCTCGGCAAGATGGACTTTACGGTGCCGGTCTCGCTCAAGGCCACACTGCGCGGCTACCAGGTCGACGGATACCAGTGGCTCGGCTCGCTCGAACACCTGGGCCTTGGCGGCATCTTGGCCGACGACATGGGCCTGGGCAAAACGCTCCAGATGATCGCGCATATCCTGGCGCGCGTGGAGGCGGGGGACACCAAGCCCACGCTCGTGGTATGCCCGGCCTCACTCGTGTACAACTGGACTGCCGAGCTGGAGCGCTTTGCGCCCTCGCTCGATGTTTTCGCAATCGTGGGCGCCAAGGCGCAGCGTCGCGTGCAGATTGCCGGCGCGGCTGAGCATAACGTGGTCGTGACGTCGTATGACCTTATGCGCCGCGATATCGATGAGTACGCCGGGCAGGATTTTGCCCGCGTGGTGCTCGACGAGGCCCAGTACATTAAAAACCCACTCACCCAGGTGGCACGTGCCACCAAGCGCCTGCCGGCCGGCGTGCGCTTTGCCCTGACGGGCACGCCCATCGAAAACCGCCTATCCGAGCTCTGGAGCATCTTCGACTTTTTGATGCCGGGCCTGCTGGGCACGCGTGAATCGTTTGCAAAGCGCTTCGAAAGCCCGGTCGAGCATGCCGAGGGCGACAGTGCCGCCCGCCTGCAAGCGCTCGTGTCGCCGTTTGTGCTGCGCCGTGTCAAGGAAGACGTGGTGGCCGACCTGCCCGAGAAGATCGAGGATACGGTCATGGCGCAGCTCACCGGCGAGCAGCGCAAGCTTTACCTGGCAAACCAAGACCGCATCGCCCAGCAGGTGCAGCACCGCGAGGCATCCGAGTTTAAGAAAGACAAGCTCAAGGTGCTCGCCGAGCTCACCAAGCTGCGCCAGATCTGCTGCGACCCGCGTCTGCACTACGAGGATTACAAGGCAGGGAGCGCCAAACTCGATACGTGCATGGAGCTCGTGCACGGCGCACTCGACGGCGGGCATCGCATCCTGTTGTTCAGCCAGTTTACGGGTATGCTCGATATTATCGGTAAGCGCTTGGCCAAGGAGGACATCGCCTTCCTTAAGCTCACGGGCGCTTCGTCTAAGGAGAGCCGCGCCAAGATGGTCGCACAGTTCCAGGCGGGCGAGGTGCCGGTCTTTTTGATCTCGCTCAAGGCGGGCGGCGTGGGCCTTAACCTGACGGCGGCCGACGTGGTCATCCACTACGACCCGTGGTGGAACGTGGCGGCGCAGGACCAAGCGACTGACCGCGCGCATCGTATTGGCCAGCAACATACCGTGACCGTGTACAAGCTCATCGCCAAGGACACGATCGAGGAGCGCATTATGCAGATGCAGGAGTCCAAGCGCGACCTGGTCAACAGCGTGCTCGGCGGCGACGGCATCTCGTCGGCACTGTTCACGCGCGAGGATGTTCTGGCGCTGCTCGGCGGCGACGGGCGCTAGCCGCGCGCGGGGTGGGACTGCTGGAGCGGGCAGGACGGTCGACGCATTTTGGCCCGACCGCTTGCCTGATCCGTTATGTGTTCATTTGCAATGCCGTGGATGGTTTGTCTGCCTTTGGGCATAAGAACCATCAAGAACATTGGCACATCAGCAAAGGAGAACATCATGGCGAAATTCTTTAGGGACCCCGACGGCAAGCTCATCGCCGCCCTTAGCGACGACGTTGCGACCCCTGCCGGTTGCACGGAACTGACCGCAAACACTGAGGACGCGGCGCACGAGAAGCACGTGCCTGTTGTCGAGACCGAGCGCGACGGTCACGTGATTCGCGCACGCGTTGGCTCGGTCGAGCACCCCAGCCTGCCCGAGCACTACATTGAGTGGATCGCCCTTGAGGCCGAGGGCCGCTTAGAGGTCCATTACCTTGAGCCCGGCATGAAACCCGCGACGTTTTTCGCGGGCGGCTCCAAGACCGGTACCGTCTATGCCTACTGCAACCTGCACGGGCTGTGGTCCGCGACATTCTAGGAGCGCGCCCCCGCTCGGGGTATCATAGCTAGCATATGCACATGCAAGCGCCGGCTGCATTATGCGGCCGGCGCTTTTACTACGATTTCGATGGTTTACGACGGAAAGGGCTGGGCCATGAAGCTCGCGCTTGCACAGATCGATATGCGCCTGGGTGATATTGAGGGCATTTGCGGCCGCATCGAGGACCAGGCTCGTTTGGCCCACGAGCGCGGGGCGCGCGTGCTGTGCGTTCCGGCTCCGCTCTTTATGGGCGCCATGCCCGGTGGCCTGGTGGGCGCTGCCGACTTTGAGCACGACGTGCTTGCCGGTTTGACTGGTGTCGCCGAGCGTATCCAGGAGCTTGACATGATCTGCATCGTGCCCGCGGCGGTTTCGTTTGAGGGCCAGCCGCTGCTCGACTACATGATGCTCAAGGACGGTCATGTGGTGCCGGCGCGTTCGAGCATTGCCTTGCAGCGTGGCGAGAACAACGACACGCGTTGGGCGCCGCCGGTGTTCGACGTGGACGGCGTGCGCATCGCCGTGATTTTTGACTTGGACCGCGAGCTCGAGATGTTGCCGACCGGCGTCGACCTCATCGCGTATTTCCAATTCAACGCGTTTGACATGACCGACCGCGAGACTGCCGCCATTGCCGCCGTTCGCTGCGGCGCCTACCGCAAGATCGCATCCAAGCGCAGCGTGTGGTTTGCCTGCATGGCGCCGGTCGGCGCCTATGACGAGTCGGTGTATACCGGCGGTTCGTTTGTGCTCGACGACTGCGGTCGCGTGGTGGCCCAGGCGCCGTGTTTTGAGGAGAGCCTGCTGGTTCAGGAGATTCAGCGCGGCGTGATGCTCGATGCCCTGGAAGATCACGAACTGCCCGAGTTCCGTTCCGAGGAGTGGCTGTGGCAGGCGCTGGTGCTCGCCGTGCGCGACAACGCCCGAGCACACGGTGCGTCGCGTGCTGTGGTGGCACTCGAGGGTGACTTGCCGTCGTCCCTGCTAGCGGCGCTGGCCGTCGACGCTCTGGGCCCGCGCAATGTGATTGGCCTGGTGCTGGGGCGCAACCGTATCTTTACGCCGGCGCAGGAAGAGGCCGAGGCTGCCCGCTGTGCCGCCGTCCGCGCCATCGTCGAGCGTTTGCACATTCGCACCGTCGAGCGCGATGCACCGGATGCGGCGCGTGTGCTCGATCGCGACGTGTCGGCGGGTGATGCCGAGCGTCTGCGCTCGCGCACGCTGGGCCTCATGCTGGAGGACACGGCGCTCGAGCTGGGTGCGATGGCGCTGAGCCCGCTGTCCAAAACCGAGTACGCGCTGGCGGCGCCGGCGCTTTGCGGCGGCTACCAGGGCGATTACGCGCCCTTTGGCGATGTGTACCTGTCGACGCTTGAGTTTGTGGCACGTGTGCGCAACCGCACGTCTGCCGTGGTGCCCCAAGAGCTCGTGACGCTCAACGCGGTGGAAGATTGTATGGAGCGAGTGCTGGCGCAGGCGCTCTCAACGCTCGACGGTCCGGTCGATATGCTCGACCGCGCGGCGCAGCTGCTCGGCGGGCTTGAGCCGGGTGAGGTCGATGGGGCGCTCGAGGCGCACGTGGACCGCAATCGATCTTTCGACGACATCCCGATGGCCGCTGGCAAGCCTGAGGCCTGCTCGCTGCTGCTGATGCTCGTTCGACAGGGTGAAGCTGCCCGCCGCATGTTGCCGATGGCGCCGATCGTCTCGGCCCGTTCGTTTGCCGAGCGTGCCTGGCCGTACATGCTCGCGTGGTCCGACCTGGGGCTTAACGGCAAGGAGCGTATGACGGTCGATTCGCTGGCGCGCGCCGAGGTGCGCCGTTTTGCTGACGAGGATACAAGCGAGCGCATGCGTGGTGAGATGATGGGCATATTGGGTGACCTGTTGGGTATTTCGCCCGAGCAGATGGAGGAGCTGCGCTCTGAGGACGGTCAGCGTCGTTTACACGAGGGAATGAAAAAGTTCGAGGGCGAGGTTCAGGACGCCATCGATAAGATGATGGGCGGTCAGGGCGGCTCGCAAGGTAGTCCCCAGGGTGGCCCGATGCCGCACCCGCCAGTAGATCCGAGGCAGTTCCCCTTTTTCTCGCAGAACTAACTATGGGACAGGATTCGCTTCCAACCCCGATACTTCAACTAAGCATCTTGGCCCCGTTGTGTTATTCTAGAACAGACGTTCGTGAATGATGCGCGGGGCCTTGCCTTGCGCCGTGCTTGTGGCGAGGGGAGGTTGGCTTGGTCATTTTGGGTATCGACCCCGGTTTGGCCCATACGGGTTGGGGGATTATCGAGGAGCGGCGCGGCGAGGTTCGCTGCCGCGCTTACGGTTGTATCGAGACCAGCGCGGGCAGTCCGCTCGCGGTGCGCCTGTCGCATATTGCCCGCGACCTCAAGGGTGTCGTGGAGCGTTATCGACCAGATACCGCTGCTATCGAGAGCATTTACTTTGGCGCCAACGTTCGCTCGGCCATCCCTACGGCGCATGCCCGCGGCGCTGCACTCGTGGCGCTTTCGGAATGCGCGCTCGAGATTGGCGAGTACACGCCCATGCAGATCAAGCAGGCCGTCGTGGGCACGGGTGCCGCGGACAAACGCCAGGTCGCGTATATGGTTCGCACGCTCACACAGCTCGATCACGACCCTCGTCCCGACCATGCCGCCGATGCCTTGGCTTGCGCCATCTGCCACGTTAACCTCAGCCGCACCCGGGCGCTTACCGGCGGCGAGTTCTATCAACAGAGAGGAACCGGATACTGATGATCTCCCAGCTCCATGGAACGCTTGTCGAGGCCACGATGAGCTCGGCCGTCGTCGATGTATCGGGCGTGGGCTTTGAGCTCGGTATTTCGGGCAGCACCGCCGCTACGCTGCCTACGCCCGGCGGTGAGGTGCGCCTCTACACGCGTATGCAGGTGCGTGAGGACGCCATGACGCTCTTTGGCTTTGCCTCCAAGGACGAGCGCACGATGTTCGATCGGCTCGTGTCCGTATCGGGCGTCGGCCCGCGCCTGGCGCTTGCCGTGCTCTCCACCTATACCGTGGGTCAGCTGTATTCCCTGGTAATGGCCGAGGACGACAAGGGCATGGCCAAGGTTCCCGGTGTGGGCAAAAAGACTGCGCAGCGCCTCATCTTGGAACTCAAGAGCACCTTTGCCAAGGACAAGGGCTTTGTGCCGGTCGACGTGATTCCCGGCCAGGTTGCGATGCCCGTGCCCGCTGCCGCTC
Organism: uncultured Collinsella sp.; assembly: GCA_902493545.1. Taxonomy (GTDB): domain Bacteria; phylum Actinomycetota; class Coriobacteriia; order Coriobacteriales; family Coriobacteriaceae; genus Collinsella. Next base: position 5,202 of record CABUQI010000057.1, read on the forward strand.
CCTCGGTGATCGATGATGCCCGTGCGGCGCTCCTTTCCATGGGCTTTAGCCCGCAGGAGACCGATGTTGCCCTGAGCGGGTATGATGGGCAGAATATGCGTGTCGAGGATCTGCTCGGCGCGGCGCTTAAGCGACTCGGAATGGATGCGTGATGTGGGAAGCCGATGACTCTCAGGACCTGTGGGCGACGCCCGGCAACTCGCCGGCGGCATCCATGGCGCATGGCGAGCGTATGGTGGGTTCGGAGCTGACGCCCGAGGACCTCGATGTCGACCGCACTTTGCGCCCCCAGCGCCTGGACGACTACTGTGGCCAGGAGCACATCAAGCAGAGCCTGCGCGTGTTGATCGAAGCGGCACAAAGCCGCGGCGAGACGCTCGACCACGTGATCTTCTCGGGCCCTCCGGGTCTGGGCAAGACCACGCTGGCTACGGTTATCGCCAACGAGCTGGGCGCTCAGATTAAGACGACGAGCGGTCCGGCCATCGCGCGCACCGGCGACCTGGCTGCCATCCTTACCAACCTGCAACCGGGTGACGTGCTGTTTATCGACGAGATACACCGTCTCAACCGCTCGGTCGAGGAAGTGCTGTATCCCGCGATGGAGGACTTTGCGCTCGATATCGTGATCGGCAAGGGTCCGGCTGCGCGTTCGATTCGCCTGGATATCCCCAAGTTCACGCTGGTGGCGGCAACGACTCGCTCGGGCATGTTGACCGGCCCGCTACGCGACCGTTTTGGCATTTCGTATCGCCTGGATTACTACACCGTTGAGGAACTCGCCCAGATTGTGACGCGCTCGGCGACCATTCTGGGCGTGACGATCGACCATCCCAGCGCGCTCGAGATCGGCTCGCGTTCGCGCGGTACGCCGCGCCTCGCCAACCGTCTGCTCAAACGCGTGCGTGACTATGCGCAGGTGCGCGGCAACGGTCCAATTGAGCTTGATATTTGCCGTCAGGCGCTTGAGTTCTTCGAGATCGACGAGCTCGGCCTGGACTGGATGGACATTCGCATCTTGGAGACACTTGCCAAGACGTTCTCCGGCCGCGCCGTGGGTCTGACGACGCTTGCCAGCGCGGTGGGCGAGGACCCGGGTACGCTCGAGGATGTCTATGAGCCCTATCTGCTGCAGTGTGGCTTGATGATTCGTACACCGCAGGGTCGCCAGGCAACCCTGCGCACATTCGAGCATTTGGGTATTGAACCGACCCTGTAGGAATGGGCTTGTTTTAGCGCATCTGTAGGCTATCGCTGGGCATCGGGTAAACATATCGCCGTTCGTCGGTTACGGGCGTTTTACTATTGCGCGCGCGTGCTATGCTGGATTGGTCTTTTTCTCATCCGGTAACGAAAGGACCGCCCATGCCTACTGACATCGAAATCGCACGTTCTGTTGCGCCGCTGCCTATTACCGAGGTGGCCAAGAACGCCGGCGTCGACGTTAAGCATCTGATTCCGTACGGCTTCGACAAGGCAAAGGTCGACTATTCCCTGCTCAACGAGCCAACTGATCACCAGGCCAAGCTTGTCCTCGTGACCGCTATCAATCCCACGCCCGCAGGCGAGGGCAAGACCACCACGACCATCGGCCTGGCCGACGGTCTGCGCCGTCGCGGCGTCAAGAGCGCCGTGGCCCTGCGCGAGCCTTCGCTCGGCCCCGTGTTTGGCGTGAAGGGCGGTGCCGCCGGTGGCGGTTGGGCCCAGGTCATCCCCATGGAGGATATCAACCTGCACTTTACCGGTGACTTCCATGCCATCGGTGCCGCTAACAACCTGCTGGCAGCCATGCTCGACAACCATATTCAGCAGGGCAACCAGCTCGGCATCGACGTTAAGCGCATCACCTGGAAGCGCGTTGTCGACATGAACGACCGTCAGCTGCGTCATGTCATCGACGGCATTGGCGGCAAGGCCCAGGGGGTGCCGCGCGAGGACGGCTTCGACATCACTGTTGCCTCCGAGGTCATGGCAATCCTGTGCCTGTCCACGAGCATCAATGACCTCAAGGAGCGCCTGGGCGAGATTGTTGTCGGCTACAGCTATGCCGGCGAGCCCGTCCGCGCCCGTGACCTTAAGGCTCAGGGTGCCATGGCGGCCCTGCTCAAGGACGCGCTCAAACCCAACCTGGTTCAGACACTCGAGGGCACGCCTGCGTTTGTCCACGGCGGTCCCTTCGCCAATATCGCTCACGGCTGTAACTCCATCATGGCCACGCGTATGGCCATGCGTTTTGGCGATGTCGCCATTACCGAGGCCGGCTTTGGTGCCGACCTGGGTGCCGAGAAATTCCTGGATATCAAGTGCCGCATGACGGGCGTTCGTCCCAGCGCTGTTGTGGTCGTCGCCACTGCCCGCGCGCTTAAGTACAACGGCGGTGTTGCCAAGGCCGACCTCAACGAGGAGAACCTCGAGGCCCTCAAGGTCGGCATGCCCAACCTGCTGCGCCACGTCGACAACATTCAGAATGTCTACGGTCTGCCCTGCGTGGTCGCCATTAACCGCTTCCCGACGGACACCGAGGCCGAACTCGAGCTCATCGAGTCCGAGTGCCAGAAGCTCGGTGTCAACGTTAAGCTGTCCGAGGTCTGGGCCAAGGGAGGCGAGGGCGCGCTCGACCTGGCCGATGAGGTCATGCGCTTGATTGAGCAGCCGAGTGAGCTCCAGTTTGCCTACGAGGACGGTGCCGATGTTGCCGATGCCCTTGAGGCCGTTGCCACTAAGGTTTACCGCGCCGACGGCGTCGACTTTACGCCGGCTGCCAAGCGTCAGCTCGCCGAGCTGCGCGAGAACGGCTTTGGCAACCTGCCGGTGTGCGTGGCCAAGACGCAGTACAGCTTTAGCGACAACGCCAAGGCGCTGGGCGCTCCCGAGGGCTTCCGCATCACCGTGCGCGAGCTCAAGGTTTCCGCCGGTGCCCACTTTGTGGTCGCGCTGACCGGCAGCGTTCTGACCATGCCTGGCCTGCCCAAGGTTCCCGCGGCCGAGAACATCGACGTCGACAACGACGGCAACATCACCGGCCTGTTCTAAG
>CABUQI010000058.1 GCA_902493545.1 uncultured Collinsella sp.
GTCAGGGAGTCTGCACCGTCGTCGGTTTTAGGGACGACACGCCGCAGCCCATGCTACTGCTCGAGACCAAGCAGGGACATGCGCAGACGATCCTCATGTACCCCGTGGCGCAGGCCGACCGTTTGCACGCCGCCATCTCGCAGCAAGATGCCGAGCACCTGCTGAGCCACTATGACGAGCTGGAGTGCGACACCTTTACCGAGCGCAACAGCTCACTTGAGGAGACACACTTTAAGCAGCAGCTCAAGCTGGGCGCGCCTGAGACGGTCCGCGTGGCAAAGACCATGATGCACCGCATTCGCCAGGCCGAGGAAGCTGATAAAAAACCCAGCTCCTACTACATGCGCGTACTCAAGGAGGCCAAACGCCGCTCCATCGAGGAGTTCGCCGTGGCCCTGGGTGTCACCGAGGAGGACGCCGAAGCCCGCCTAGCCCAAGCCGCCCTCAACTAACCCATCCGCACCAAGAACCGCCACAAAGGGGACAGGCACCTTTGTGGCGGTTTTCTTGTTCTAGTAGTATTCAATCTTAGCGATACCCACGAGCACAAGGAGTCTCTTATGGCAGAGCCGCTTACCGCCGGAATCACCCGCGACCGCGCGTTTGAACTGCTTAACGAGCACAACAAAGACCCGTTCCACATCACCCATGGCGAGACGGTCGAGGGCACCATGCGCTACTTTGCGCGCGAGTTCGACCCCGAGAACGAGGAGTTTTGGGGCATCGTCGGCCTGCTGCACGACTTGGATTGGGAGGAGCATGAGGACGACCCCATGAACCACACCATCTATGCTGCCGAGATTCTCGAGGGCGAAGGTGCGTCTCCCGAGCTCATTCGCGCCATCCAGACGCACACGTCCGACTTCAACACCTCGCTGCCCAAGCCCGAGCTGCAGATGGAAAAGATCCTGTTTGCCTGCGATGAGCTCACCGGCCTGATCGGCGCTGCAGTCATCATGCGCCCGAGCAAGAGCGTTATGGACTTTACGACCAAGTCGCTCAAGAAGAAGTTCAAGGACAAACGCTTTGCCGCCGGCTGCTCGCGCGACGTGATTTCGCAGGGCGCCGAGATGTTGGGCTGGGAGCTCCCCGAGCTCTTTGACCGCACGATCGCGGCCATGCAGTCCTTCGCCCCCGACCGAGATACCTTCCAGGCCTAACCGTCAACGCCACCTAAATCCACCACAAAGGGGACAGGCACCTTTGTGGTGGTTTTTGTTTGCGCGGGCGTTAGGGGCGGACCTGGCCGGTGCCGCGGAGCTTGTATTTGTAGGTGGTGAGGGCCTCGGCGGCAAAGGGGCCACGGGCGTGGAGTTTTTGGGTCGAGATGCCGATCTCGGCGCCCAGGCCAAACTCGCCGCCGTCGGTGAAGCGCGTGCTGGCGTTGGCGTACACGGCCGAGGCATCGACCGCATCCAGGAAGCACTCGCAAGCATCCGTGTCCTCGGCAACGATGGCCTCGGAGTGCATCGTGCCGTAGCGGTTGATGTGTGCGATGGCCTCGTCCTCGTTTGCCACGACCTTCACGCTCATCTCGAGAGCCAGGTACTCGCGACCCCAGTCCTCCTCAGTCGCGGCGACGTAGTTGTCGCCCTCGGCAAGCCCAGCGTCGGCACATGCGGCGCACGTGGCCTCGTCGCCGTGAATGAGCACGCCGTGGTCGTGCAGCACGGCAACGACCGCCGGCAAAAACGAATCTGCCACGGCACGGTCGACCAGCAGCGACTCGGCGGCATTGCACACGCCTACGCGCTGGGTCTTGGCATTGACGATAATGTTGAGCGCCTTATCAAAGTCGGCGGATTCATGCACGTAGATGTGGCAGTTGCCCGTGCCCGTCTCGATCACCGGAACGAGCGACTCGCGCACGCAGCGCTGAATCAGGCCTGCACCGCCGCGCGGAATGAGCACGTCGACGATACCGCGGAGCTTCATGAGCTCGCCGGTGGCTTCGCGATCGGTGGACCCAATCATCGAGACGGCCTCGCGCGGGAAGCCCTTGGCCTCGAGCGCATCGGCCAGCAGCTCGGCGATCATGGCACACGAGTGATAGGCCAGCGAGCCGCCGCGCAGAATGCAGGCGTTGCCGGTACGGATGCAGATGCCTGCGGCGTCGGCCGTCACGTTGGGGCGCGCCTCGTAGACCATAGCGACCAGGCCCAGCGGCACACTCACACGGGTCAGGTCCACGCCGCTTGCAAGCACGCGGTGGTCGAGCACGCGGCCCACGGGATCGGGCAGCTCGGCAAGCTTTTCCAGGCCGGCGGCCATGCCCTCGACGCGCTCGGGCGTCAGCAGCAGGCGATCGAGCAGTCCGGCCGAGGTACCCGCATCGCGCGCGGCGGACATATCGAGCTCGTTAGCGGCGACGATGGAGTCGACACCGTTGCGCAGTGCTGCGGCCATGGCGCGCACGGCCTCCTGGCGCTGTTCATCGCTCGCCGTGGCAAGCGAGGCCGACGCTGCCTTGGCGGCAACGGCAAGATCGTGGACATACGTGGCTATATCGACCGACATGGGCGGCCCTTTCTCCTAGAAGTTTGCAACCATGGTAGCCGATTTGCGCATGGCCTCGCCCGCGGCGGTAGAATTGGTCAACCCGAAACACCGCAACGTACGGAAGACTCACATGGCCCTCATCACTTCGTACCACGTCCCCGGCCTTTACGTCGAGGACCACAGCATCGACGTCCCCCTTGACTGGCGCGGCCTGGAGCCGATGCTCCTGGCCGTCGGCAGTACCATGCGCCGCGGCGCCATGCCGGCACCCATCGCCGGCGCGCCCGAGAGCATCAAGCTCTTCTACCGCGTGGTTAGCGCGCCCGACCGCATCAACGACGATCTGCCGCTGCTCCTGTTTTTGCAGGGCGGCCCCGGCGGCGAGAGCCCACGTCCGCTGTCGCCCACAAGCGACGGCTGGATCGAGGAGGCCGTCAAGCACTTCCGCGTGGTCCTTCCCGACCAGCGCGGCACCGGACGCAGTAGCTGCGTGGACGGACGCACGATCAAGGCACTGGGTGATCGCGCAACGGCCGCCGGCGCCGATACAGCACGCTCGCAGGCGGACTTCCTCAAGCGCCACCTCGCCAGCTCCATCGTGCGCGATTTTGAGTACCTGCGCCTAGTGGGCTTTGGCGGCAAGCCGTGGGTCACGCTCGGCCAAAGCTACGGCGGTTTTTTGACGCTGAGCTACCTGTCGCTCTTCCCCGAGGGCGTGGCGGCGAGCTTTACCTGCGGCGGCATCCCCCACGTACCGGCGAGCGCAAGCGAGGTCTACGCGCACACCTTCCCGCGCATGGCCGCCAAGACGCAGCAGTATTATGACCGCTATCCCGCTGACGTCGAGCGCGTGGCAGCCCTGGCCGATGCGCTCGAGGCTCAGAAGCCCGTGCTGCCCGACGGCTCGCCGATGACGGTCGAGCGCCTACAGCTCATGGGCAGCGACTTTGGCATGAAGCCGAGCTTTGAGCGCATGCATTGGACTATCGATCACGCTTTTGTTACTGGCGACGGTACGCTGAGCTGCGGCTCCTCGGTATCCGACAGCTTTTTGATGCGCGCCTTCGAGCGCACCAACACACGCACGAACCCGCTGTACTGGACACTGCAGGAGTTTATCTACGCCGACGGCGACACCATGCCCATTCGCTGGGCCGCAGCAGAGGAGAAGGCCCGTCGTGCCGAGTTCGACACACTCGCGCGCCCGCTCATGTTTACCGGCGAGGCCATGTTCCCGTGGATGTTCGAGCAGATGCCCGAGCTCAAGCCCTTCAAGCCCGCCATGGACCTGCTGATGGAAGACACCAGCTGGGACAAGATCTACGACCCGCAGCGACTGGCGTGCAACGAGGTGCCCCTGCAGGCCGCGGTGTATTTCGACGACATGTACGTGGATTCGGGCCTGCAGCTTGATACGCTCAGCCGCGTGGGCAACTCGCATGCCTGGGTGACCAACGAGTTCGAGCACGACGGCCTGCACGGCAGCGTGGTATTCAAGCACCTCTTCGACGAAGCCCTCAACCGCGGAGACCTGCGCCAGATCTTCTAGCAAAGGAGTGTCCCAAAGTGCCGGCACATAAGGAACGTCCCCAAGTGCCGGCACGAGAAAGACAGCGCTGCGGGAAACGATCCGCAGCGCTGTCTTTCTTTATGCAAATACGATCAAGTTATCCCTGTGTATCGCCGGCTTCTCGGCCAGGTTAGCGAGCAGGCGGTTGCTGGCGATCTGGTCCTGGCGGCGGCCGGCAGCAAGCTCCAGCACGTCCGAATCGGCCTCGGCGATACCGCGGGCGACGACCATACCGCTCGGATCGCACACATCGAGCACATCGCCCTCGGCAAACTGGCCATCGACCTCGCGAATACCCACCGCAAGCAAGGAAGAACCACGGCTGACCAGCGCCTTCGCGGCACCGTCGTCAACCGTTACCGAGCCATGTGCCTTGTCACCCAGCGCGATCCACAACTTGCGGGGTGCGATGTCCAGACGCTCCGCCGGCGGATCGAACAGCGTGCCCACGCTCTCGCCGCGGGCGAGGCGCACGAGCGCATCGGGCTCCTCGCCCGAGCAAATCACGCTCTGAATGCCCGCCGTCATCAGGATGCGGCTCGCGCGAATCTTGGTAATCATGCCGCCCGTGCCCACCGATGTGGAAGAATCGCCCGCCGAGGCAATAATCTTGGCATCGATCTTATGCACGACAGGAACAAACTCGGCCGTGGGGTCCTCATGCGGATTGGCAGTATAGAGGCCATCGATGTCCGAGAGCGTCACGCACAGATCGGCAGAAACCAGGCAGCTCACAAGCGCCGCCAGTGTGTCGTTGTCGCCGAACTTGATCTCATCGACGGTAACGGTATCGTTCTCGTTGACGACCGGCACCACGCCAAGCTCCACGAGGCGCAGCAGGGCGTCGCGCGCGTGCAGGTAGGACGTGCGGCGGGCCGTATCGTGGCGCGTGAGCAGCACGAGCGAGGTGAGCAGGTCGCGCGCATGGAACTCCTCGTCGTAGGCCGACGAGATGATGCACTGACCAGCCGAGGCGCAGGCCTGCAGGCTCGGAAGGTCGCCGACCGGCTTGCGGTCGAAGCCCAACACGGGATAGCCACAGGCGATAGCGCCCGAGCTCACCACGACCAGACGCCAGCCGAGCTTGCGCAGCGCTGCGGCCTGATCGGCAAGTCCGCCGATAAAGGCGCGGTTGACCTTGCCATCGGCACCCACCACCGTGGACGAACCGATCTTTACCACCATCGTTTTATAAGAAGTCGTCATACGTCAAACCAATCAACTGTTCAGCGAACGGCCGAGTTGGCGGCCAAGGGAGCGTGACTCGCCCCTACCGCCCAAGGAATTAGTGAGTCCAAGGAAAGGCAGAAGCCGCGGCCATGTTCTTGCGCACGAGCTCGTCGCGCACCTGAGCCAGGCCCTGCTCCATGCCCACCACATAGGTCTGCGGGTACAGGAAGCGCTTGAAAGCTGCGTCCAGATGATCGAGCGCCCAAGCACAGCGCTCGCGCGCGTCCTGGATGCTCTCACGCGGAGCCACCGCACTGCCATCGCGCACGATCGGCACCAGCAGCTCGCGATACTCAAGTTCGGACACGTCGGTCACCAGGGCGGCATCATTCACGGCCACGAGGGTATTGCCGCGCGCGGTGCCCTCCCCCGCCAGATGGTCCTCGTCGTAGATCATGTCGCAGACCGGGCCGCCAAAGCCGTCGAAATAACGGCGCACGCGTTGCACACCCGGGATCGTGCGCTTGTAGGGCTGCTCGGAGAGCTTGACCACCGGCGTCCATGGATCTGTCTCGCTCGCACGGCGGGCGGAAAGCTTGTACACGCCACCCAGCGCCGGCTGGTCATAGCAGGTCGCGAGCTTGGTACCCACGCCAAAACTGTCGATGGGCGCGCCCTGGTCGAGCAGCGACTGAATCGTGTACTCATCCAGATCGTTAGAAACCGAGATCCCCACATAGGGCAGGCCCTCGGCATCAAAACGGCCGCGCACATACTTGGAGAGCTTGGCGAGGTCGCCGGAGTCGATGCGAATGGCCGACAGGCGCTCGCCCATCGCTTCCATCTCCTTGGCAACCGTAATGGCATGTTCACAGCCCTCGCGCACGTCATAGGTGTCGATGAGCAGCGTACAATTCTTGGGGCTCGACTTGGCAAAGGCGCGGAAGGCCTCGAGCTCGGAATCGAAGCTCATCACCCAGCTGTGCGCATGCGTGCCAAAGACGGGAATACCGTAACGGCGGCCGGCGAGTACATTGGACGTAGAGGAGCAGCCGGCAACGTAGCTCGCGCGCGCGACGGCCAGGCCGCCATCGGGACCCTGGGCTCGGCGCAGGCCAAACTCCGCCACAGGGCGACCGTCGGCGGCGAGCACCACGCGCGCCGTCTTGGTGGCGACAAGCGTCTGGAACCCGACGATGTTGAGCAGCGCCGTCTCGAGCAGCTGGCACTCCAGCGCGGGGCCGGTGACGCGCACCATGGGCTCGCGCGGAAAGACGAGCTCGCCTTCGGGAACGGCGTCGATGTTTACATGCGCACGAAAATCACGCAGGTAGTCGAGGAATCCAGGCTTAAACATCGCGCCGCCGGCAGGGGCCTGGAGCGAGGCGAGGTAGTCGATGTCCTCGGGCGTAAAGCGTAGATTCTCGACCAGCTCGGGCAGTTCGGCGGTGCCGCACATGACGGCATAGGCGCTGCCAAAGGGATGGTCGCGGTAAAACGCGGTAAAACAACCCTGCTCATTGGCCTTGCCGCTCTCCCACAGGCCCTGGGCCATAGTGAGCTCGTACAGATCGGTGAGCATTGCAATGTCGGTGGGATGCGAGATGTCGGTCAAAGCCATGGGGCGACCTTTCGGATGTGTGGTGCAGAATTTGAGGGTTGGACGAGAGCAGAGCATGCGGACATGACGCCCGATGCAAATCGGTTAGAGCAGGCCCATGCTGGTCAGGATCGTGTAGCCCATAAAGATGACAAACGCGATGAGGGCAAGGACAATGATGATTTTTTGAGCCGGCGCCATGCCAGGGATCTCGTTCTCGCCCGTAGGCTCCTTGGAGGTAACCATGCGCTGGGCAAAGGTCATCTCGTCACGACTCGGCTTAGGCTCGACGGACTTGGGACGAGCGGCCTTTTTAGGCTGAGATTTGGGCGCGGCAGGTGCAGGCTTCGCAGCAGCGGGCTTGGGTGCGGGCGCGGGCGCCGATGCGGATGCGGCGTTCGCGGCGATCTCCTCGGCCTTCGCACGCTCGGCACGCAGGACAGCCAGCTCCTCACGCTCGCGACGGGCCTCTTCACGAGCCTCGCGGCGGGCCTTCTCGGCGCGGAGCTCTTCCAACTCAGCGCGCTCCTCGTCGGACAATGGTTGGGACTCAAGCTCGGCCATGGTATAGCCCTTTCTTTTAAAAAAAGCCGCCGACACAATGTCAGCGGCTTATCAAATCCAAGGGTGGAGACGAAGGGAGTCGAACCCTCGGCCTCTGCCATGCGACGGCAGCGCTCTCCCAACTGAGCTACGTCCCCAGGACAAGTCGATATTTTACCTACGGCTCGCCAACTGTCAACGCCCAATAACCAGTCTTTTTGGAGCGCGGCTATTTTGACAACTTTTCGAACAGACGATCCTCTCGATGATTTTTAATCCCCGTCCCAGAAAAATCATCGACGAACGCACTACTTTGCGCTGGTAAGAACACCGGTGGTGTCGAAGGCCGGGGTGAAGCTCTCGTCTACCGCGCCGCCCTCTTGCCAGAACATCGTCGTAAAGCCCAGGTCGTCGGCATGGTCGAGCACCCGCTCGTACTCCTCGCGCGTCACGGCGCGCGCCAGATCGCCGCCTTGTTCGCGCATGAGGGCATTGGGCGTGTATTGGTTCATGACCGAGATCGGCACGTCGCCCACCGTCTGCCACACCAGGTCCAGTACGCGACACGAATCGTCCGCATGCCCCGGAAGCACCAGGTGGCGCACGATGATGCCGCGCTTCATGAGCCCGCCCTCATCCACCAACTCTCCCCCGCGGCGATCGATCTCGCGCGCCATCTGGGCCAGACCCGACACGGCC
>CABUQI010000059.1 GCA_902493545.1 uncultured Collinsella sp.
CGGCAAGCAGTGGCTCGGGAATGCCCGAGCTCTCGCTGCCAAAGACCAAGTAGTCACCATCGCGGTAGGTGCTTTGCGCATAGGTGCGGCGTGCCTTTTTGGTCAGCAGATGCAGGCGACCATCGGCGGGGGAGAGATCGTTGCGCGCAAGGAAATCCTCCCAGCCGGCATAGGTCGTCACGTCCAAGTTTTGCCAGTAGCCCAGACCGGCGCGACGTACCGTCTTGTCGTCGAGCGAAAACCCCAGCGGCTCCACCAGATGCAGGCGGGCGCCGGTGACCACGCAGGTGCGGCCGATATTGCCCGTATTGGCCGGAATCTCGGGCGCATACAGCACAATGTTGAACATGAATCTCCTTGGCTCAGAACGAAAAACCACCACGAAGTTAACCTTCGTGGTGGTTTGGCGGTTACGTAGACAGAAAAATGCCCGCTTGGATAAACCTAGGCGCGGTGCCAGTCGGTCAGGCAGGCATCGAGGGAAGCGATGAGCGCATCCTTGTCCATGTGACGGCCGATGATGCACAGACTCGTCATACGGTCGCCCGTCTCGTCGTCCCAAATCTGCATGATCTCGGGGTTCTCGTCGATGATCTTCTGCTTCTCGCCTTCGGGCGCCGAGTCGACAAACAGGCCGTTCTCCATCAGGCGCATCTGGTGGCCGGCCTGCTCAAACATGTAGCACATGTCCGGATCGCCGGTCTGCCACAGCGGACCCTTGACGCGAATGACCTCGTCGGGCCACTCCTGCTCAACAAAATCGGTGAACTTCTGCAGGTCAAACGGCTTGCGGCGCGAGTACACAAAGGTCTCGATGTAGTACTCGAGCACCTCGGGGTCGTCGTGCTCCTCGGGATGCTCCATGGCCTCGATCCAGGCGGCGGAGTTGTAGGCGCGCATAAAGTCGAAGCGGTCGGTGTCGAGCAGCTCCTCCATGGGGACCTCGCCGTTTTGAGCCTCGACAATCACAGCGTCCTTCTGCAGGCTGCGCACGATGGCCTTAAGCTCGGCGATCTGCTCGGGCGTCACGGTATCGGTCTTGTTGAGGATGAGCGTGGAGCAGAACTCGATCTGCTGGATGAGCAGGCTCTCGATGTCGTCCTCGTCGATATCCTCGGCCAGTAGGTCGCGACCGCCGTTGAACTCGTCGTACATGCGGGCGCAGTCGACCACGGCCACGATGTTGTCGAGCGCGAGCTTAGGCTCGCCGCCCACCTTGGCCTCGTCGCAGAAGCTCGAGATGGTGTAGGCGATGGGGATGGGCTCGCAAATGCCCGAGGCCTCGATGATGATGTAATCGAAGTTGCCCGAATCGGCGATGCCCTGCAGCTGGTTGGCCAGGTCATCCGAAAGCGTGCAGCAGATGCAGCCGTTTGTGAGCGGGATGAGGTCGTCGGTCTCGGAAAGGCCGCCGTCGGCGATAAGGCTGGCGTCCACATTGATCTCGCCGATATCGTTGACGATCACGGCGGCGCGGATACCGCCGTCGTTAGCGAGGATGTGGTTGAGCAGCGTGGTCTTGCCGGCACCGAGGTATCCGGTAAGCATGATGATCTTCACGGGTTTGTTGGGCATGTGCCCTCCTTTGTTAGACATGGCTTACAGTTGAATCTTATGCCAAACGCCTGCTCTTATACCCACGCGCCGGCAAATAACACAAGCTACTCCCAGGCTCCCCATACATCGGGGCAATAACCGACGGTGGCCTTTTTGCCGTTGCGCACGATGGGTTCGGCCAAGACCTGCTGGTTCTCGAGCAGCTTGTCGAAGCGCTGACTGGGGGTAAGGTGCTGGATGAGCGCGAGCGTTTCCTCGTCCTTGGCTTTGGGGTTGAGCAGCTTGTCGATGCCGCCGACCGCTTGCATCACGCTCGTGAGTTCGCCCTTGCTCATCTCCTTTTCCTTAAGGTCGATAAACTGCACCTTAATGCGGCGCTCCTTAAAATAGCGCTGGGCCTTTTTGGTATCGAACGACTTCTTAGTCCCGAAGATTTGAATATTCATGGTTCCGCCGCTCTATCGAATGAAGTTGGTCGTTGCGTGATCTGCCTCGGGTGCGTTGATGCCGGCGGCCTGTCCTGCCTCGATGCAGCGCAGGAGCCACGCCATGTTTTTGCCGATATTTCGCATGGTGGCAAGGCCTTCGGCGTCCCCATCGGCGTCGCCGGGCACGCGGCCAAACACGTTGTTCCAGTACGTGGAAGCAACCACGGGCATCTGGTTGATGGTGAAGTACTTATTGAGCACGTCGAAGGTGGTCGACGTGCCGCCGCGACGGGCAACGGCGACGGCAGCGCCCGGCTTGTGTGCAAAGGCTTTGCTGCCGGCATAGAAGGCGCGATCGAGGGCCGAAAGGATGCGTCCGCTGGGGTGCGCATAGTAGACGGGCGAGCCAAAGACAAAGCCATCTGCCTGCTCGGCGGCAGCGATCAGCTCGTTCACCACGTCATCGTCAAAGGTGCAGCGGCAATCGAGCTTGCCGCACTGACCACAGCCAATGCAGTCGCGAATGGGCTTGGTGCCCAGCTGAAACACCTCGGTATCAATGCCTTCAGCATTGAGTTGCTCGGCGACCTCGGCGAGTGCGCGGGCGGTGTTGCCGTTTGCCTTGGGGCTGCCATTGACCAAAAGAACCTTCATCACAAACTCCCTCTGCTGTCGGTGACTTCTGCAGAGGATTATCGCACGATGGGGGAGGCGGTGTGGGCGCGGTGCTAATCCAGTTTGGTGCCTGGCACCTGCACGGCTTTCCCGAGCAACGCATTGAGCTCGTTCAAAATCGAAACGGGCTGACGGTCGACGCCGTCCAGATGGAGCGTGGCCACGCGAATGGGCGGCTGATATTCAAATGGGCCAAAGAGCACGGGCGAACCCAGGAACCGCTCGATTTCCTCTGCAATCGCATCGGTTTCTTCGGGATCAAAGTCGTCGAAAAGCGCCACGAACATCGGCCCCGTCGAGCGGAACATACGACCCTTACCGCGCGAGCATTCCACCAGACAGGCGGCACATTCTGCCAAAACACGGTCGCCCGCATCAAAGCCAAAACGGGCATTGACCTGAGCGATATCGTCGATTTTAATGGCGATCAACCCCGCCTTGCGCGCCACGCGACGCATTTCGCCAATGGCGTTGACCAGGGCGTGAATATCGCCCAAGCCGGTCACGGAATCGGTCGTATCTGCCAAGCTTCGGTTGATGATAATGCCCACATACATGCCGGGCTCGGTATCGGTGCCGTCCAAGCGGTAGCCCGTGCAGTCGCAAAGCACGTATTTTCCGGTGGCATCCATTACGCGATACTGCATGTAGTGGAAGTGCCACGTGCCGTTTATCACCATGTCGAGTTCGGCATGTACGTTGTCGCGGTCCTCGGGATGAACGCGGGCGAGCCACATGTCGAGTGAGTTAAAAGGGTGCTGGGAGGGCAGGTCAAAATCGCGCACGGCGTTAACCGACCATTGCGATTCTCCCGTATCGAGATTGAGGATAAACGGATAGCGCGTCTCGGAGCTCATGGAGATCGCTTGGAACACCCGGTCGTTGCAGGGAAGCTGATCGACGATTGGGCGTTGCGGCGCGTCATCGTCTTTCGGTTGCTGCACACGATGCATAAGCTTATAGCGATACATCTTGCGATCGGCATCCATCGTCATCTGGCGACGCGTGTCGCCGGCAAGTGGATCGACGCGCGAGCAGCCAAAGCTAAAGCTGCCGATCATGGGCGCCTTGCCACCTGAGCTTGCCTCGATCAGCCCGGCACGTACCTGCTCCAAGCGCTGCTCGAGTTCAGTCTCGTTTGCGGAGAGCGAGATAAGCACAAACTCGTCTCCACCGATACGGAACAGCATCTCATCGTGCTCCATGGTTTCGGAGAGCGTGCGGCAGATGCCCAGAATATAGCGATTGCCTTCGGCGTGGCCAAACCTATCATTGCAATGTTTGAGATGGTCGATGTCAATATAGGCGCAGGTGAAGGGGTCGCCTTTGTGCCAGAGTTGCTCGACGTGACGGTCGAATCCGTTGCGGTTGCCCAAGTTGGTGAGCGGATCGATATAGGCGTTGCGCTCAAGCAGCTGGCGCTCTTGTTGCAGGATGGCATGCGTCTTTTGCAGTTGCTCACCAACGGCGCGTAGCTCAGCAGGCAGCGCGGCAACATCGAGTTCGGCGGTCGAGACGCCGTTCGCAAGTCGCTGAAGATAGGCAATAATCGATTGCTCGCCCAGGCGATACGACTCGTTCATGATGGATAACCTCCTTGGGCGGAACAACGGTTTGTATCATATCCCCAATTCGGTTTGAATTGGGGATATAAGTTAGCTAATGGAGACAAATGTCCCCTTCGACGGTGGCGTTTTGCGCGCGAGCGTATCAGTTGTTATTGCCGCCATCGAGCAATGCCTCAAAATCCTTCGCCGGCATGGGGCGGTAGTAGAGGAAGCCCTGAGCGTAGCGGGCGCCCATTTGTCGTAGCATGTTCGCCTGCTCATTTGTCTCGACGCCTTCGACCACGACGGGCAGATGGAGCGACTGCGCCATTTCGAGCATCGATGAAATGATTTGCGTGCTGCGGCCTTGATCGCGGTCGGTGGGCACAAAGGTGCGGTCGAGCTTGATGACGTCGACGTTGACGTTCTTGAGCATCGCGAGCGTGGACTGGCCGGTGCCAGAATCGTCCATATAGGTCGAGAAGCCGCGGGTGTGCAGGTCGGCCGTCAGTTTGTCCACGGCTTCGGACTCTCCCGTATAAGCCGTCTCAGTGATCTCGATGCGCATGAGCTCGGGCGGTAGATTGTATTGGGCGGCAAGCGCCCCCATATGTTCGGCAACGTCGCAGGCAAGGATATCCACGCGCGACACATTAAGCGAGATCGGAACCACGCGAAGACCGCGATCGAGACGCTCGCGCAGCCACGAGGCGACATCCTGCCAAATGTACTTGTCGAGCGTCACTACAAAGCCGCTTTCCTCGAGTGCGGGGATAAACGTTGCGGGCGAAATGAGAGAGCCGTCCTTGTCAATCCAGCGGGTGAGTGCTTCGGCACCAATAATCTCGCCGGTTTCCATATCGACCTGGGGCTGCAAGTGGTAGGTAATGCGACCGTCCGAGAGCGCGTACTGGAATTCGCTCAGCGTGCGGTGGAACACGACTTCGCGCTCGTACTCCGCGGGGCAGAAAATGGCAATGCGCTCCTTGAAGTCGTTTTTTGCGCGCCGATTGGTAAACATGGCCTTCGCCTGCGCATCGATGGTGATCTCCTCATTGGAGTCGATGGGGTAAACGCCCATGGACGGCCAAAAACCTACGCCGTCGTTGTGCTTGGCTACAGCCTCGCGCACGCGCGCATAGACACGGTGAACGAAATCGTGCTCAAAGGGTATGAGCAGACAAAAGTCGTCTTGCCCCCAGTATCCCGCGACGCCCATGTTGGCGTTCTCGATATCCTTGAGCACCGTGCCCACATCGGCAAGCATACGGTCGCCTTCGGCCTGTCCATACCATTCGTTAAATAGGCGCATGTGGCCCATGTCGACGGTGGCGATACACCAAGCGCCGTCGCGCCTTGCCTTGATGAAGGCATTGGCACGGCGCATAAACTCGCTGGGGCGGTAGAGGCCTGTGAGCATGTCGAGGTGCTCGGCGACGGCGCCTTTGCGTTCCATCTCGGGTATGGGCAGACTGTCGTTGGGGACAAGCCCGCCAGCTGTGCGAAGGCGACGATCGAGTTCGCCCAAAACAGTCGATGCTTGGGAGTCCAGGCGTTCGTAAAAGGTTGGGACGACAAGACAGACGGGAGCAATGGTGTCGCCTGCGATTTGCACAGGAGCGAAAACGGCCTCTTTAAGGTGGCGGGTCAGTTGCTCGAATGCCTCGTGGTCCAAATCGTTGCTGAGCACGACAAACTGGACGCTTCGTGAACGGTAGACCCGGCTCCTGCCGCGGGTGATCGACAGCATGCGGCCCGCGTATTCGGCAAGCATGTTGTCGACAGCCTCGGCCCCGTAGAGCTCGTTGAGCTTTGTCGTGCCACGAACGCGCACCGCTATAAGCCCTGTCTTGCAACGGTCGAGGCGGCAGGTATCGATGGCATTGACCAGCATGCGCTGCGTTCCGAGGCCTGTGGCGGCGTCGACGGTTTCGGCAAGTGAGTGGTTGACGAGCTCGCCGACATAGAGCGAGGGGACATTTCCGTCGCCGTCGATACGAAATCCGCGAGCACGGCAAAGGGCGTAGTCGCCGACGGCGTTGCGCACACGATACTGCATGACGCGACGGTGCTTGGTGCCGTTATAGACCTGGTCGATGTCGTTGATGTAGGCCTCAAGGTCGTCGGGATGGACGCGCGTTTTCCAGTAATCGCGACAGTTGTCTATGTGCTCTGAGGGAAGGCCAAGATCGCGCAAGGCACCTTGTGACCAAAGGGTGCGATGTTTGTCCAAGTTCTCGATAAAGAAATAACGACCTTCGTTGAGCATCGAAAAGGCGTCGAAAATACGATCGCTTATTTCGAAGTCGTCGGCGTGGACTTGCGTGATATTGCGTCGATCGAGGTGCACGGCATGACGTAACTTGTAGTCGTACATGCGATGGTCGGCATCGAGCGTCATACGGTTGGTGGCTTCGCCCAGGGCGGGGTCGGCATGCGACACTCCATAGCTAAACGAGTGGGGCATCTCGGAATCGTTGTTTTTGAGCAGGATCGTTCGGCAGTGTTCCAGACGTTCGGCGAGGTCGTCCTCGGTTGCAATCGTAGACAGGATGGCAAACTCGTCGCCGCCTATGCGAAACGCCGCCTCGTCCACTTTCATATACAGCTTGAGATAGAGGCTTACCTGCAAGATATAGCGGTTGCCCTCGTCATGCCCAAAGACGTCGTTGCAGTGCTTGAGATTGTCGATATCGATGAACGCCATGGTAACGGGGGTGTCCTGCTCCCAGAGCTCCTCGAGGGAACGGGCAAAGCCGCCACGGTTGCCAAGCCCGGTAAGCTGGTCGGTAAAGGCAGTCCTAATCAGATCATCCTGGCGCTCGAGAAGGTCGCGAACGGGCTTTTCGAGCGTTTCGGTGTAATTGCTGACAGTATCCATGTCGTAAGCGGCTTTCTGAGGTCGGGCGAATTGCGTCGGGCGAGCTCGTTGTGCACACGCGTTGTTGTTCGGCGCTTTGCGTGTATCCAGGCCCCGCCTCGCTGCGTTGTTGGGTTAATTTACCGGCTAATGTTCGCTGTTGATTACTGCTGAGTAGTATAAACAACAGTGCAGAATTATATATGGGTGCACATGCTGTGGGCGGCTATTATTCGACAAATGGTAGCGCGACGATGCGATGTCCGATAAAAATGCGACTGAGACGATATATGTTGACGGGTATACTTGTCCCGGTTTTAAACGCAGGAACGGAGATGGTCGCATGGCACAGCCGGATACGACGCGCACGGTGGGGCTCGCGCTCGAGGGAGGCGGCTACCGCGGTATGTATACGGCGGGCGTGCTCGACGTTTGGATGGAGCACGGTTTGACCTGCGACCATATGGTGGGTGTCTCGGCGGGCGCGGCGTTTGGCTACAACTTTAAATCGCGGCAGATCGGACGCGCCATTCGCTACAACAAGGCCTATTGTGCCGACAAGCGCTATGCGGGTGTAGCAAGCTGGCTGCGGACCGGCGACATGTTCAATGCCGATTTTGCCTATCACGAGGTGCCCATCGAGCGCGATCCCATCGACCTGGAGACATATCGCGCCTGCCCCATGCGATTTACGTGCGTGTGCACCGATATCGAGACGGGCAAGGCCGTCTACCACGACCTGCCCTATGGCGACGAGAGGGATATCGAGTGGATCCGGGCATCGTCGGCGATTCCCGTGGCGACGCGTCCCGTTGCTATTGACGGGCATAAGTATCTGGATGGTGGCGTGGCTGATTCTATTCCCAGTGCATGGCTGTTTGCGCAGGGGTATGACCGCAATATCGTGGTGCTCACGCAGCCGGCGGGCTTTGTGAAGC
>CABUQI010000060.1 GCA_902493545.1 uncultured Collinsella sp.
GCGCACGTCGTAGTCCACGCCCGAGGCGCGCCCAAACGGACCGACCATCGAAAGCTCCAGCGCATCTTTCTTGCTGATCACACCCACGCCATGCAAGCGCTCGCCGCAGCTGTCGTCGTCCAAAAACGTATGCACCAGGGCCTCGTAGTCGGGGCGCATGGCGTCAAGCGTCTGGACAATGCCGGCCAGCTCGGAGTCCTCAATGTCGTGCTTAAGGCCGCCGATCTCGTTAATCGAAAGGATCACGCGGCCGCCGCAGGTGCTCTCGAAGATCTTGAGAATCTGCTCGCGCAGGGTCCACGACCGATAGAACAGCGCCTCGAAGCCAAAGGCATCGGCGAGCAGGCCCAGCCACAGCAGGTGCGAGTGAATGCGCGAAAGCTCGTGCAAAATGGTGCGGATATACTGCACGCGGCCGGGCACCTCGATGTCGAGCATGCGCTCGCAGGCGCTGGCATAGCCGCAGCTGTGGCCCACGGCGCAAATGCCGCAGATGCGCTCGGCGATGTAGCCAAACTGGTGCATATCACGCTTTTCGGTGAGCTTCTCGAGTCCGCGGTGCACAAAGCCGATCTGCGGAATTGCCTCGATGACGCGGTCGTCCTCGATCACCAGATCCAGATGAAGCGGCTCGGGCAGCACCGGGTGCTGCGGGCCAAACGGAATAACGGAGCGATGTGCCATGGACCTTACGCCTCCTTTTTCTGCTTGTCGCGGGCGGCCTTGGCGGCAAGCGCCGCGCGGACCTTGGCCGCTTTCTCGGGATCCATGGCGGCGAGCTTTGCCTCCATCTCGGCAGCGTTGAGCGCGGCCTTCGCAGCGACCTCATCATGCTGAGCATCGGAGCCGGCAGCCGCAGCGGGCTGAGCAGAGGCGCCCGCGGCATCGCCTGTGCTCGCAGCACCCTCCCCTGCAGCAGCCGCAGCGGCGGCGGCCTTCTCGGCCGCGGCCTTGCGCGCCTTGGCCTCGGCAGCGGCACGCACCTTCATGGCTTTCTCGCGCGCGGCCTTCACCTCGGGCGTGATAACGCTCATGGGTTCGGTAGTCGAGACCTGGTAGAAAAAGCCCTTAAAGTCAATCTGCATGTCAGTGATGGCAAGACCAAACAGGTCGTGCGCTTCGTTTTCAAACGGGAATACTGCCGGATAGTACGAGCTGATGGACGGAATCTCCTGGTACTGATTAATTCCCTCAACCACCAGGTTCTCGATCGCATAGCTGCCGTCCTGCGCAATCTGCTCCTGAGCAACACGAACGTTGATAAACGTATAGACCAAGCGATACGATCCGTCGTCCACACAGCGCTCGGCATGCATCTGCACAAAGCGCGCGCTGGCACCCTTGAGCGCCTGCACATGCGGCAACAGCTCATCGATCCCGACGGTGGTATAGATAGCCTTTTGCATTACTCGGCCTCCTTTGCAGCGGCGGGTGCGGCAGGCTTCCCGGCAGGCGCGCCTGCGTCGACACCGGCCCCGGCCCCCGCAGCCACAAACCCGTCCTCGCCCAGCTCAACGCCACCGTCCCAGGTTGCGGCGCCGCCCACGGTAAGCGGGTCACCGCCAGCGCGCATCACGGCCTCCTTCTGGTCCAGGATGCCGCACGCCTCCACGATGGCATCGATCACCGTCTCGGGGCGAATGGCGCACCCGGGCGCGTACACGTCCACGGGAATCGCGCGGTCCACGCCGCCGATCACGTTATAGGCATCGCGGAACACGCCGCCCGAGCACGCGCAGATGCCGCAGGCCACCACGCACTTGGGCTCGAGCATCTGGTTGTAAATTTGGCGCACGACGGGCAGGTTCTGGGCATTGACCGATCCCGTCACCAAAAAGATATCCGCATGCTTGGGATTGCCGGTGTTGACCACGCCAAAGCGCTCCGCATCGAACAGCGGCGTGAGCGAGGCCAGCACCTCGATATCGCACCCGTTGCAGCTCGAGCCGTCGTAATGAATAATCCACGGCGAGCGCGACATTTTATGATCCATGGATGCCGCCTCCTAAATAAATACGTCGACGAGGATGGGCATAAGGTTGAGCAGGCCAAACACCAGCGCTACGCCCCATCCGAGCCTAAAGCAGCTGCGCCAGGTGCTGCGTGCGAAGGTGTTGTCGATCAGGACCTCGACAAAATACGTCGCGGCCATCACGACCAGGGCTACAACCCAGCTCACGGGGTTGTCCCAGACAAAGAACATGCCCACCCACATCAAAAACAGCACGGTCTCGCACCAGTGCATAAGGGTCATCTTGGCCAGCGTGCCGCCGCTCATCTCGGTGGCGACGCCCTGGACGATCTCCTGATGCGCATGATGCGAGTACGAAAGGTCAAACGGCGACTTGCGCAGCTTGATGGTGAGCACCGCGAGCAGCGCAAGGAAAATGGGCGCGCTGTACACGATGATGGGAGCCGACTGCCCCGTTACGGCGATGGAATCGAAGCTGTCGGTGGCAAGATACAGGCCCACACTCATCAGCAGAACGGCGGGCTCGTAACTCATAACCTGCAGCAACTCACGATCGGCGCCGACCTGGGCAAACGGGCTTTGCGTCGAGGCGGACGCCAGCACCACAAAGATCGCGGCGAGCGTCACCATAAAGGCGCACAGTAGCGTGTTAGAGCCCGACACAAAGATGCCGCCGCCCACCACGGTAAAGATGAGCGCGCACGCCATGTAGGTATCGTCCATGGTGTTTACGCTGGCAGGGGCTTTGCGCAGGAGCTTGGCAACGTCGTAGAAGGGCTGCAGCAGGCGCGGGCCCACGCGGCCCTGCATGCGGGCCGAAAGCTTACGGTCAACGCCGTCGATCAGGCAACCCACAAACGGCGCCAGCAAGGCAAACGCCACGGTGCCAATAAAAATGCCCACGACGCCCGAACCTTCAAAATACTTGCCGCGCAGCACCGAGGGCGCACTCATGGCAAGTCGCTCGGGCCCAATCCACGCGCAACACAGCGGCGCAAACAAGATAATGCTGCAGCACACGACGCTACCCGCGGGGCCAATACGCTTCTCGCCAAGGGCGTCCTCCGAGTACCAATTGCGCTTTTCGGCCTTCACCTCGTGTCCCATCGAGCCGCGGAAATGGCGATATTTGTCGGTCCCCACGCCCGAAAGATATACGTTTACATGCGGCTTGTTGCTCACGCGGAATGAAGTCAGCAGCACCACGGCGATAAAAGCCACGATTACCACCATCAGATACATGGCGTCCTTGCCAATAACGTACGGCACGCGGCCAAACACCATGGCGAGGTAAGGCGACACCAGACCGCTCGAGATAACCGGGAACGCCACGCAGCACAGAATCAGCAGCGCGGCGATGGTGTTGAGGGCCATCCATTCGGTCTTATGGACATTGGCCTCAACGTTTTGAGCCGTGGGGTCGACGCCCGAAAGCTTGGCAAGCCACTTGCCCCAGAAGAAGAACGTCGCGGCCGAGCCAAAGGCAAGTACCATGATCATGAGCACGTTGCCGGTCTGCGCAAACGCCACCAGGGCGCCCCACTTGGACACGAGCATGCCAAACGGCGCCACAAACATGCCCATAATGCCCAGCATCATCAGACGCGTCAGGTGCGGCATGCGGCTGAACATGCCGTCCATGTCCTCGATATTGCGGCTGCCGATATGGTGCTCGGCGGTGCCTACGCACAGGAACAGCAGCGACTTAGCCACCGTGTGGAACAAGATCAGGAAGATGGCCGCCCATACGGCCTCGGGCGCGCCGACACCCAGGCAGGCACTGATGAGACCCAAGTTGGAAATGGTGGAGAACGCGAGCACGCGCTTGGCATTGCTCTGCGAGATGGCCATGAGGGCCGCGAGCAAAAACGTGATGGCACCCACACTCGTAACCATAAAGCCGGTCACGGGATAGATGGCATAGAGCGGGCTCAGCTTGACCATTAGGAACACGCCGGCTTTGACCATGGTGGACGAATGCAGCAGGGCGCTCGTGGGCGTGGGGGCAACCATGGCGCCGAGCAGCCAGGTATGGAACGGCATCTGCGCGGCCTTGGTAAGGGCGGCGAGCGACAGCAGAACGACCGGCATCACCAGCAGCGCGGATTGCGCGGTTCCGGCGCCGGAAAGCTCGATCATGCCCGAGATGGTCAGCGGCATGCCGTTAACGTGCAGGTACATGAGTCCGGCCAAAAACGCGATGCCGCCCAGCATGTTGAGGATGATCTGGGTGAAGGCGTTCTTGATGGCCTCGGGCGTGCGCGTGTAGCCAATCATGAGGAACGAGCACACGGTGGTGATTTCCCAGCCGCAGAACAGCCACTCAAGGTTATCGCTCGTCACGATGACGAACATGGCCGAGAGGAACAGGAACATAAGCGCCAGGAACTGCGGGCGACGGTCGGGCGCGGTCTGCCCGCGCAGCGCGGCCTCGTGCTCGTCATGGGCCTGGAAGTCCTTCATGTAACCCAGGGCATACACGCAGATTAGACTGCCGACGATACCGACGGCGAGGACCATGATCACGCTCATGTAGTCCAGGTAGAGCGGCGTCGCCGTGACGGCCTCGGCCGCGGGCAGCGTCATGGCTGCAAAGGCGAGCGAGCCCACCAGCTGCACCACGCCGAGCACCGTGGTGAGCGTGCTCTTATATTTACGCGCGTTGTACAGGATGACGGCGCACAGAATCACGTCGATGGCGGAGCTGATGATCGAGAGCACATGCGAGGTGCCGGGGGCAACCTCAAAGCTCTGCGGACCCGTGCCAAAAAACATGACGGCGACTACAACTGTCACCGCCATAATAATGCCGGAACCTATGAGCCCCACCGCATCGCGGGCGCGGTCACCGCGCGCGAGCAGCATGCCCAGCGCCGGTACCAGCGGAAACAGGGTAAGGAAATACAGTAGCGTCATACCATCACTCCCCCATGCAAAAACGCTGCAATTGTTTAACGTTATAGCTCAATTGAGGAGCAGCGGCGGCAGGTTTTCGGTCAACTGGGGAGTTTTAGGCGTACGAGGCAAGGGGCCTGTCCGCATTGGAGTAGAGGGGCGGCAAGAAAAATGCGCCCCTGTGGGCGCACCATCCCGTTTGCTATTCCGCCTTTTTAACGCGCGGCTTGCGACCGCGCGGCTTATCGACCAGTGTGGACTCACCGCTCTCGCGGTACTGACGGCACCAAGCCTTGACCGAAGACTCGCTGGGAATCTTGTGCTTGATCATGGCCTCGCGAACCGTCAAGCCGTTTTCCAGACGGTCCTTAACCACAGCGAGCTTTACGTCGTACGAGTAGGTGTGATGATGCGAACCGGCATTGAGAACGGCGTCGGCACCGCCCACGGCATACGCGCGGGCCCACTGACGAGCCGTGGCCTGGGGAATGCCAAGCTCCGCGGCGAGGGCGCGATGACCGACCCCCTCTTGGAGGATCTCGACGGCGCGCTGCCTAACCTCGGGCGCATGCGTGCGAGTCCTAGTTGCTTCCGACATACCTGCCACTTCTTAGCCTTAACCGTTAATCTGCTTTCTTACGTGCAAGTTAGATAGTAGCATTTTACTGTTTGCTCAAAGCAGTTAATTAAAGTAGACGCGGCGTTATCTGGGCATTTGGCACCAAATTACGACATTTCTTTATCGATTATTTACGCTGGTAGCTGACTCACAGCTAATCGTCATTCGCTTGTCAACAAAATTGGCATCTCTTTATGTCCTTTGGTATAGAGGATATGGTTATTAACCCCTCCCCCAATAATTTTGAGTGATCCGCAAGGCAGTAGACGTCCTCACTCCTCATGATTACCTCGCATTGCTATCCACCGGAGCAAAACAAAAAGGGCGGGACCTGCTGCGCTTGCAGGCCCCGCACCGGTTGACACCCGACGGGACACAGCCGGGCGAGACGGATCCGTGCTACCGCCCCGCCTGGCCGCGATGTTCAACTACAGCTCGTTGGCCGCGTGATATGCCGTGCGAATGGCGCTCGCAATGTCGGCGGTGCGCTCGCCCGAGCAGTCGCCCACGCAGGTCACGGGCACCGTCACGCCGTCCAGGTCAAACGCGTTGGCCTTGGAGCCCACGGCCATCACCACGTAATCGCAGGCGATCTTCACCGGCTCCTCGGCGCCGGCCTCAGTGGTGCGAATGGCCTCCACGCCCTCGTCTGTAATGGCGGTCAGGCGGGTCTTCACGTGCTGCTCCACGTTGTGCTCTGCAAAGTCGCTCATAATCAGCGGCAGAATGGTCTCGGACTCGCCCGCGGCAATCTTGTCGAGCATCTCCACGATCGCCACCTCGCAGCCGTGCTGCAGCAGGTACTCGGCGGTCTCGGTGCCCACCAGGCCGCCACCAATGACGGCGACGCGGCCCGTAAGCTCCACCTTGCCGGCCAGCACATCCCAGCTCGAGACGACCTTCTCCGAGTCGGCACCCGGAACGGGGATGACCACGTCGTGTGCGCCCACAGCCACAATCGCGGCATCGGCGGCGTTGAGGTCCGCGGGGCTAGCGACGTGGTTGAGCTCAACCTTCACGCCCAGGCCAGGCAGAATCTTCTCGTAGTACTCGACCGAGCGCATGATCTCGTCCTTGCGCGGGGGCGCGGCCGCCAGCACAATCTGGCCGCCCAGATGGTCGCTCGCCTCGTAGACGGTCACGTCGTAGCCGCGCTTGGCTGCCACGCGCGCGGCCTCCAGGCCGGCAATACCGCCGCCCACCACGGCGATCTTCTTGTCGCCCTCGCCCGGCTTGATGGCGATGGTCGCCTCGTCGCCGTTCTCGGCATTGAGCACGCACGAGATGTACTTGCGATTTTGAATCGCGTCGACGCAGCCCTTGTTGCAGTTGAGGCACTCGCGGATGGGCTCACCTGTGGCGGCCTTCAGCGCAATGTCGGGGTCGCACATGAGCGAGCGGCCATAGGCGATGATGTCGGCGGCGCCGTCTTCCAGAATCTTCTCGCCGGCCTCAACCGAGACAACGCGGCCGACGGTTGCCACCGGCACGGAGACCA
The DNA here is from genome assembly GCA_902493545.1 of uncultured Collinsella sp. Classification (GTDB taxonomy): domain Bacteria; phylum Actinomycetota; class Coriobacteriia; order Coriobacteriales; family Coriobacteriaceae; genus Collinsella. Next base: position 6,985 of record CABUQI010000060.1, read on the forward strand.
GGGCCTTGACGCGCTCGGCCACGGGCAGCGTCCAGTTGTAGGGCATGGCGCCCATGGGCGGAATGGTGTCGCCCATGTTGCCGGTGTGGTTGGCCTGTGCGACCTGGATCATGTCGATGCCCGCACCCTCGAGCAGCTTGGCGAACTCGCAGGCCTCGTCGGGCTGCAGGCCGCCCTTGCCGCGCGGCGTACCGTCGGGGTTCTCCATGATCACGGGGAGCTTGTACTCCACCATCAGCTGCGGCGCGGCTTCCTTAATGGCAGCGACGACCTCCAGCGCGTAGTGAACGCGGTTCTCGAACGAGCCGCCGTACTCGTCGGTGCGCTGGTTGAGGATGGCCGAGCACAGCGAACCTACCAGGCGGTCGCCGTGGACCTCAATGGCATCGATCCCGGCCTGCTGCGCGCGAGCGGCCGAGGCGGCGATAGCCTCCTTGATCTGGGTGAGCTGCTCTACGCTCGCCTCGTTCACAAAGTGCTGCATGTCGTGGTGCAACTTGGCGTATGCCTGCTTGCGGATCTCGTTGGACTCGGCCATCTTGGCGGCAAAGGTCTCCTCGTCGCCGGCGGCCTTGGCCTCCTGCGCGGCCTTGGCGGCGACCATGGATCCCATGACCATGCGACCGACACCGGGCACGTCGTACTCGGGATGGAACAGCTGCAGCGCGACCTTGGCGCCGTGCTTGTGGACGGC
>CABUQI010000061.1 GCA_902493545.1 uncultured Collinsella sp.
GACTACACCATCATGGCGATGGTGGAGGAGGGCCTAGGCGTGAGCATGCTCTATCGTCGTACTGTGGAGGGCATGCGAGCCGATATTCGTGTGCGGCCCATCGTGCATGCCCCCTCGCGCGACGTGGTGGCCGCCTGGCGCAGCTGGGATACCATGCCCATCGCCACGAGGCGCTTTATCGACTATATGAGCTCGCATATTGTCAATTAATGACTGGCGTGGCGTTGAGTGCGGTGTTTAGCGGGCTGTCGCTTTGGCTTTGGTGGCGCGATAGGTGCGTGCCGGGTGGCAGAGCAATACCGCCACGACCATAAAGAATGCCGTGGTGCCCAGGCTGATGGGGTAGACCATCATGATGTTCGCAAAGGTGCGGAAGTGCGGGAACACGCAGAACACCCAATAGAAGCGGATGCCGCAGACGCAGATCATGGTGATGAGGGCGGGCATGAGCGAGATACCAAAGCCGCGCAGGTAGCCTGACATGTTTTCGTAGAACATGCTAAAGGCGTACGCCGGGAAGATCGAACATACGCGGATATAGCCGATCGAGACGATGTTGGGATCGCTGTTGAACAGCGACAAGATCTCGCGCCCCAGGCCGACAATAACGATAATCGTGGTGAGTGCAACGATACCGCCTTCGACCAGGCAGACCTTAAGGGTCTTGGTGCAACGGTCGATCTGACGCGCGCCGTGGTTTTGTCCCACAAAGGTGGTGCAGGCCTGGCTAAAGCTGTTGAGCAGGTTGTAGCACACGTACTCCAGGCTCATGGCGGCGCTCGATGCCGCCATGACCTCGGTGCCCAGGCTGTTGATGGCAGACTGGATGATGATGTTGGCGACGGCAAAGACGGCGCTTTGGATGCCGGCGGGCAGGCCGATCTTGACGATGCGCTTGAGGGCGACGGGGTCGATAGCCAGGTCGCGTAGGGTGACGCGGACGACGGAGTCGGTCTTGAGCAGGCGGATAAAGAGTGTAGCGGCACTGACGGTGTAGGCGATGGCGGTGGCGATGGCGACGCCCGCGACGCCCCAGTGGAGTACGGGGACAAAGATGAGATCCAGGCCAATGTTGAGGACGGTGGACACGGCAAGCGCCTGCAGCGGCATGCGAGTGATGCCGACGGAGCGGAAGATCGCGGCCTCAAAGTTGTAGAGCAAGATCGAGGGCATGCTAAGCAAAAAGACGCGCAGGTAGAGCGAAGCGAGCGGCATGGTTTCGGCGGGAACGTTGAGGGCGGCGAGCATGGGCTCGGCAAAGATCTCGCCCAGCGCGATGACGACAAAGCCCACGAGCGCCATTAAAATCGAGGTATGGACGGCGCGTTTGACCATGTTCTGATCGTTGCGGCCGATAGCGTTGGCGATGACCACGTTGGAGCCAAGCGATATGCCAATAAACAGGTTGAGCATAAGACTGGTAAGCGGAACATTGGAGCCGACCGCCGCCATGGCGAGGGTTCCCTGGTCGCCCGAGAAGTTACCGATGATGACCGTGGCGATGAGGTTCGATAGCTGCTCCAAGATGCTCGTGGCGGCCACGGGGAAGGCGAACAGGGGAATATTGCGCCACAGCGAGCCGGTTGTCATGTCAATGTGCTTAGATGCGGTATCAGCCATACGCTCTCAATCTCTAACATGCTCTTTCGTGCTTATTTGCGCAGACGATGATACTCCTAATCGACTAGTCATTGGGGACGTTCTTAAACGACTAGTCATTTAAGAACGTCCCCAATGACTAGGTGGGGAAGGCGTGCGACAATGGTGGGCGTTGTGTTGTTCGCGCTAAGGAGTTGCCATGTTGTTGTGTCCCGTTTGCCATGAGCCGTTGGCGGACAATGAGCGCGGTGCTGCATGCGCGGGCGGACACCGGTTTGACCGTGCGCGCGAGGGCTATCTATACCTCCTACGCTCGTCCAAGAGCGGCGACTCCATGGGCGATCCCAAGTCGCAGGCACGCAGCCGTCGCGACTTTCTGAACCGCGGTTACTATGCGCCGTTGCGCGATGCGATGGTCGGGCTGGTGCGCAAGCAGGTGTCTGGGCGTGCTGCATCTACGAGCAGTCCCATGTCGCTGCTCGATATTTGCTGCGGCGAGGGCTATTACACGAGTGCCATGGGCGCGGTGCCGGGCGTGGATGCCTACGGTTTCGACCTGGGCAAGGAGATGGTGCGCCTGGCCGCCAAGCGCGGCGATGCGACCTATTTTGTGGCCAACATGAAGGATATCCCCGTGGCCGATGGCGCCTTCGATATGGTAACCGAGCTCTTTGCCCCCTTTAACGAACGCGAGTTTGCCCGAGTGCTGGCGCCGGAGGGTTCGCTCTACACCGTGGTGCCGGGTGCCCGCCATCTGTTTGGGCTTAAGGAAGTGCTCTACGATACTCCGTACCTTAACGACGAGAAGCTGCCGCAGACCACCGAGCTCGAGTTGGTCGGAACGCAGCGGGCGTCTGCGAATATTACGCTTCAGACCCAGGCCGACATCGAGGCGTTGTTCCAGATGACGCCGTACTACTACCGCACACGCCCTGCCGACAAAGAACGCCTGGCAAATTTGGACACCCTTCAAACCGATATCGACTTCATCATCGCCGAGTACCGCCACTGACCTGCCAAAAAGGGACAGGTTTATTTTGGTAGGTTTTATCTGGACAAACGTAAAGGGCCGACCACGTTGCTGCGCGATCGGCCCTTTTTAGTTGCTTGGCTGCAGAGGTTATGAGAAGCGAGCGCTTATAGGCGGTCCTTGTTCTCGGCCTTAACGGCGTGTGCCTGCTGAACAAAGAACAGGTCGTACACCACGATGACAAAGGCGCCATAGTTGATGGCATCGCCGCCAAACGCGGGAAGCGTGAGCACCGCTTGGGCAAGCGTGGCGACCGCGGCAACAATACCGAGCTTAAACGCGCCGTCCACCTGCGAAGGCTTGTTGGCGCCCTTGATACCGGCGACGCCTGCGGCAAGGTCGACGAGACCCTTGGCGATAAGCACGACCGCTGCGAGCGTGGCGTACGAACCGTACGTGGAACCGAGACCGCCCGTGGCGATACCGACGCCGGCGGTGACGAGGCTGGCGATGCCCAAAACAAAGTAGATGAGAGCAAGGATTTTGAGAGTCTTGCGAGTGAAGCTCATGGCTGGTCCTTTCGATACGAGTACGCCAACTTGGCGCACCCAATGTGCTGCACATATGGTGAAGCACATTATAGTTCAACGCGGCGATGCATGCGCCTGAAAGCGTCTCTTGCCTGCACGGTCCAACCTTTCAAAAAGGAAAGCCAGCTGTAAGGCAAATCGATGGCAGCCCATGTGCGGCGCTGCGATGATGAGGCCGTAACAAGGAGCTGGTCTCAAGGAGGAGTCATGATGTACGGAGCAGGGCAAGTGCGTGAGCCGCGGTCGTTGGGAAGGCGCATGGGTGATTCCGTGATCGCTGCTGTGTGCACGGGATTGATGGCGGTGCTTTGCATTGGGATGCTGTGGGCCATGTCGCATGTGGGACAATAGCGGACGGTTGGGTGCTGACATAAACGGCGCTCACGTATTCGTTTTGCTTGCTAAGGAGTACCCATGGGCGTCGTCGATCCCTTTTCTGTTGCTCGGGCCGCGGGGCTCGAGCTCGTGCGGAAGTCCGAGGGCCTCACGCTCACCGACGGCATGATGGAGTTGCGTGCCGATTTTGGCTGCATGCTTCCGCGGCTCAAACAGGGTCGTCTGCAGCAAGAGCTGCTGGTAAAGGCTGCGCGCGCAAAAGGCATTGAGTGCCCATGGGCGATTGATGCCACGGCGGGCTTTGGCGAGGATTCGCTGCTGCTGGCGGCAGCGGGCTTTACCGTCGATCTGTATGAACAGGATTGCGTGATTGCGGCGCTCCTCAAGGATGCCTTGGATCGCGCGGCGGATGATCCGGCGCTTGCGGTTGCCGTGGCTCGCATGCGCCTTCATTCGGGCGAGGACAGCATTGCCGGCCTTCGCCATGTAGCTGAGCTGATCGGTCAGGGCGAGCTTGCCGCTCCCGACGTGGTGTATCTGGACCCCATGTTTCCCGAGCGCACCAAGAGCGCGGCGGTGAAAAAGAAGTTCCAACTCTTGCACCATTTGGAACAGCCGTGTGCCGATGAGGAGGCGCTGGTCCAGGCAGCGCTTGCGGCGCGCCCGCGCAAGGTCGTTATCAAGCGGCCGGTGAAGGGCCCACTGCTTGCCGGCGTTAAGCCGAGCTATCAACTTGCGGGCAAGGCCGTTCGTTACGATGTTTTGGTGCCGCCGCGCCCGTAGCTTGCGTGCGATGGCTGGCGCTCCGTCAATGCCGTGCCGATGCGGCGCCTATTTCCAAGGGTGCGACGTCAAGTGCCAGCCGCCGCAGTATTCGCATTTGTAGCAGGCCAGCCCGCGGCGTCCGCGGTTTTCGCAGTCGGCCATAACGGCCTCGGCCTCGGCGCGCGTGTCGTAACGGTTTTTGCGTTCGCACGACTTGTAGCGCCAGGCTTCATCGCGCTCGGCGTCCAGGGCGTCGCGGCGCTCGTCCTCGCGCGCAAACAGGTCGCTCATATCGCCGCCGGTGGCAGCGCTCAAAAACTCGCTTTTGGCCTTTGACCAGGCGGCTCGCTTTTTGCTTCCCATCTGCTTCGCGCCCTTCTCCAAACGTTGGTATCATTGCTCAATCAAAGTGATACCAATAAACGTGAGGTCGCCGCGTGATGATCAGAAAAACCCTCGATACCGACATTCCCGCCGTCATGGCTATCTATGACACGGCCCGCGCCTTTATGCGCGCGCATGGCAACGCCACGCAGTGGCCCGAGGGCACGCCTTCTGCCGAGCAGCTGGCTGCCGATACCGCCGCCGGTGGCAGCTATGTGTGTGAAGTCGACGGTCGCGTGGTGGCGACGTTTGCCATTTTACCGGGCCCGGACGAGTGCTATGACGTAATTGAGGGCGGTCAATGGCGCAGCGACACTCCATACGCCGTGCTGCACCGTGTGGCGTCCGATGGCACCGTGCACGGTATCGCGGCTGCGATGTTTGCCTTTGCCAAGGAGCGTGCCGATCACCTGCGAATCGACACGCATCAGGACAACCTGCCCATGCAGGGGGCGAGCATCAAGGCGGGGTTTGAGCGCGCCGGCGTCGTGTATGTGTCAGACGGCACGCCGCGTGTTGCGTTCGACTGGCTGCGCGAGGCATAAGAGCGAGGGCGCGTATCAACAATTCGCACGAACGAAAATGGCCCCGAGTGGGGCCATTTTTGGCAAAACGCGTTGTTGTGGGGCTCGCGTTGTTATCGCCCCAGATGAGCCCGGGCAGACAAAAAGGGGAGGTGCCGGCTTTCGCAAGGCGCGAACCTACGAAAATCGCCGCGCGGCAACGCGGGGCGATGAGCTCGGTCGGGGGATAGGGCCCGCTTCGCCCGCCGGCCCGTAAATTGTATCATCCAGTGTGGAGCGTGAACGCCCGTTGCCGCGTGCGATGGGCTTGTAATAAAAGGAGAGCCATGTCGAAGCAAGCGGTCGTTGGAATCTTGGCGCATGTCGATGCCGGCAAGACCACGTTGGCCGAGGCCATGTTGTTCGACGCGGGTCGCATTCGCAAGCGCGGCCGCGTGGACGATGGCGATTCGCATCTGGATACGAACGAGATTGAGCGCGAGCGCGGCATTACGATTTTCTCGTCGCAGGCCGTGCTCGACCATGGCGATACCCACGTCATGCTCGTGGATGCACCGGGGCATGTCGATTTTTCTGCCGAGGCGGAGCGCACATTGCGCGCGCTCGACTATGCGATTTTGGTTGTGGGTGCCAACGATGGCGTGCAAGGGCACACCGAAACCCTGTGGCGCCTGCTTGCGCGCTATGACATCCCAACGTTCATCTTTATCAACAAGATCGATTTGGAGAATCCCGGCCGCGATGTTTTGCTGGCACAGCTTGGGCAGCGTCTTTCTGAAGGCTGCCTGGATGCCAGCGAACTGTTGGCGGGCGGTGCCGTTCAGGAGGACGCTGCTGCGTTGGACGAGGCGGCGCTCGAGGAGTTTCTTGAAGCGGGTGAGCTTTCCGTCGCAACGCTGTCGCGCATGGTTGCCGAGCGCAAGCTCTTTCCCTGCTTTGCCGGCTCGGCGCTCAAGGACCGGGGCGTGGACGAGCTGCTGGATGGTATATGCGCGCTGATGCGTGAACAGGCGTGGCTCCCGGAGTTTGCCGCGCGCGTCTATCGTGTCAGCCGCGGGGATCGCGGCGAGCGCTTGGCATGGGTTAAAGTGACCGGCGGCACGCTGCATGCCAAGCAGATGATTGGCGGACGTTCCGGTGCCGAGGCATGGGAGCAGAAGGTCGATCAGGTACGCATCTATAACGGGGAGAAGTATGAGCTTGCCCAAGAAGTTGCTGCTGGCGGTATTTGTGCCGTGACGGGTCTTGCGCACGTTCGCCCGGGGGATGCCCTGGGCGCGGAGCCTGCGGGCGATGCGCCTGTCATTGCGCCGGTCCTCACCTATACGGTGCTTCCGGGCGAACACGATGTCCATGCGGTGTTCAAAGCGCTGACTGAGTTGGCGGACGAAGATCCCATGCTCGGCGTAAGCTGGAATACGCATCTGGAGCAGATTCACCTGCAGCTGATGGGCGCCGTGCAGCTCGAGGTCGTGCAGCGGGTGTTGGCAGATCGCTTTGGCCTTTCGATTGATTTTGAGTCTGGCGGCATTCTCTATAAGGAGACTATTTCGCAGCCGGTCGGGGGCGTGGGGCACTTTGAGCCACTGCGCCATTATGCCGAGGTGCATCTGAGCCTGGAGCCGTTGCCAGCGGGTTCGGGCGTGCAGTTTGGCACCGTGACCTCGACCGACGAGCTCGATCTTAACTGGCAGCGTCTGGCACTTACTAACGCCATGGAGCGCGATCACCTGGGCGTGCTGACCGGCTCGCCCATCACAGATGTACGCATTACGCTCACGGGCGGCCGCGCGCATGCCAAGCACACCGAGGGCGGCGACTTTCGCCAGGCCACGTACCGCGCGATTCGCCAGGGTTTGATGCAGGCGCGTGAGGCCGGCGCGGCGGTGCTGCTGGAGCCGTGGTATCGCTTTGAGCTCGAGGTGCCGGGGGAGTGCGTGGGCCGGGCGCTTTCAGATGCCACGCGCATGGGTGCCGAGTACGAGCCGCCGACGATGGCAGGGGACCGGGCGAAGCTTGTGGGTCGCGTGCCGGCATCCGAGGTGCAGGACTATGCCCTGGAGGTAGCTGCCTACACAAGCGGCCGCGGTCATCTGTACCTGGAGTTCGCCGGTTATGCGGCTTGCCATGATGCCGAGCGTGTAATCGAGACTGCCGCCTATGAGCCCGAGGCCGATCTACCCAACACGCCTGATTCGGTCTTTTGCTCTCACGGTGCCGGTTACACGGTCAAATGGTACGACGTACCCGCCGCGGCGCACGTAAAGGTCGATCCCTCCACCTTCCGCCCCTGGCGAGCAGCAGATGCCGAGTTTTTCGGCCACATGTGCCATTAGGGGACGGGGTAGAAATGGTAGGTTTTCTGGTCCTCTAGTCCTTGACAAATTGGTTTTGGTGCCAGCGTGACAAATTGTCAGTCCCTTTGTCAGATTAAATTGGTATAACTCGGTATAAGTTGGTATAACTATTACCAGGGTTTGCCAATCCGA
>CABUQI010000062.1 GCA_902493545.1 uncultured Collinsella sp.
AATCTTAATGGCATGGACGTTGAAAACCTATATGGTCTCCCGCTTGCTAAAAGCCCGGGTGCAGGCGGGGTCGGTCCCAGGGGGAGAGAGGGGAGCGGCTGGGTTTGTATCGCATAGGGCCGCTCCCTTCTCGGGGGAAAGCGAGGCGATGCGCTACTGCGCGTCCGCCATAGTGTCGGCGAGCTCCTTGTACCAGAGTGCCGACTGCTTGATGTAGCGTTTTTGCGTGTCGAAGTCGATGTAGAACAGGCCGTAGCGCTTGTTATAGCCATTGGCCCACGAGAACTGGTCCTGCAGGCTCCAGATAAAGTAGCCCTGGACGTCGACGCCCTCGGCGCGCGCCTGGAGCACCTTCTCCATGTGCTGGTCGACAAAGTCGATGCGCTCGGGATCGGCGACGATGCCGTTTGCGTCGGGCTCGGGGTCCTTGTGGCCCAGGCCGTTTTCGGTGATATAGATGACGGGGAGGTTGGGATAGGTGGCGCTGATGTGCTTGAGCGTGTCGTAGAGGCCTTGCGGGTAGATGAGCCAATCCCAGTCGGTGGTGGGGATACCCGGCATATCGACCTGCTGCCCGACGCCCTTAAACTTAAAGCACGAGGTGCCCTTGTCTCCGGTGCCGTTAAAGCTGTTGGTTGACTCGCCATCGTAGGCGGCGATAAACGCCGACTGATAGTAGTTGAGGCCGAACATATCGTTGCGGGGCGCCGCCTTGGCGAGCTCCTCCATGTCGCTGTCCTCAACCGTAAGTGTGGCGTTGTTGGCACGCAGAATCTCGTTGATGAGTGAGAGGGTGCGCGCGGAGTAGTGACCCAGGAAGGCGCCGTCCATGATGAAGTCGGTGTAGAAGGCGTTGTACAGGTCGGCGGCGTGCTGGTCGGCGGGCGAGTCGGTGGCAGGATATGCCGGCGTCAGGACGTTGACCATGCCAATGCGTCCGCCCAGGTGCTCGGTCTCGTCAAGATCCTTATACAGGTTGACGGCGCGGGCGTGGGCAACGAGCTCGTTGTGCTGGCTCTGGATGCCGCTCGTCACATCAAAGTGATGGTTGGGCGGGAAGTTGCCTTGGATGTATTGGGAGTGCGAGAGGCTGATGAGCTCGTTGATGGTGAACCAATTCTTGACCTCGCGGAACTCGCGGAAGCAGAACTCGGCATAGCGCACATAGGCGTCGACGGTCTTGCGGTTGAGCCAGTCGCCCTGGTTGAACAGGGCGGCGGGGGAGTCAAAGTGATGCAGGGACACATAGGGCTCGACGCCATACTTTTTGCAGCAGGCGAACAGCTCGTGGTAGTGCTTAACGCCCTCGGAGAGGGGTTCGGCATCGTCGCCGTTGGGGAAGATGCGGGTCCAGGCGATGGACACACGAATGGCGTTGAGTCCATGCTCGGCAGAAAGGCGGATATCCTCCTCGTAGCGGTTGTAGAAATCACTGGCCGGGTCGGGCAAAAAGCGACCCTGGGCGACAAGGTAATCGTCCCACATGGTCTTACCCTTGCCTGCCACCTTCGTGGAACCTTCCGTTTGGTACGCGGCGGTTGCGGCGCCCCAAACAAAGCCCTTCGGCAGCTGCTGTACGCGGTTTAGCAAAGACATATGCATACACCCTCTCGTCTCGCTGTTCGATATTGTGCGTTTGCGCTCAGGAGGCTCCCTGGTTAGCGTTCAGCGGTGAAAAAGCCCGATAAACACTATCTTAAAATGATTAGAACCAAAATGAGCACGTGAACATTTGACAATGAGCACGTTAACATCCGGCTGGGATGTATAGAAACAAAACAACTTCAAACAGCCGCGAACGGTTGTATTTGTTCGGTAAGCGGTTTTGATTGACAGAAGTTTTCATGTTGTGGTATATGGCTCGGGTATCATGAGCACGTTATCAATGTATGTACGATGCGCCATGGGCGCGGGGAATAGTTGGGAAGCAGGTTAGCGTGGAAGGCATGGATCAGCAGACAAGGAATGGTCGTTCGGCGAGCGCGGCAGAGGTTGCGGCGCTCGCTGGCGTGAGCCGCCAGACTGTGTCTCGCGTGGTCAACGGTATGCCCAACGTGACGGAAAAGACGCGCAAGCGTGTGCTGGCCGCCGCGGAAGAGCTGGGCTTTCGTCCCAATTTTGCTGGAGCGGCGTTGCGCGGCGGGTCGTATCGTTCTATTGGCCTGTGCATGTACAACATCACACGTGTCGGTAACCTGGCGACGCTCGAGGGTATCATGCAAGCGGCGCGCGAGCACGATTTTGCCGTCACTATGATCGAGATGAGCGGCGACAAGCCCTATGCACTTGCCGATGCCTCGCGCCGCATGGTCGAGCGACCCGTCGACGGCATGATTCTCAACATGAACCGCATGGCTCCCGATTTTGAGGAGTTTGTTCCCCAGCCGGGAGTGCGAACGGTCATCCTGTCCATGTATGCGCATCCGCGCTGCACGACGATCGACTCCGACCAGTATGGTTCGTGCGAGCTGTTGACCAATTATCTGCTGGAACATGGTCACTCGAATATGCGGTTTGTTGCGGGTCCGGAAAACTCGATTTCCTCGCGTTTTCGTGAGGCCGGTTGGCGCGATACGCTGGGTCGTGCTCATGTCGATGCCGCTCCGATGCTGCGTGGCGATTGGAGTGCGGACAGTGGGTACGCCATGGGCGAGCGGATTGCGGCCGAGGTGCTTGCCGGCGGGTCGCAGGCGCCGACTGCCGTGCTTGCGGCAAATGACCAGATGGCGCTGGGCGTTATCGCCGCGCTCGAGAACGCGGGCCTGTCCGTGCCCGACGACGTGAGCGTGGTTGGTATCGACGACGCACTCGAGGGACTTGTTCCTCACAATCGGCTGACGACGCTGCGATTTGATTTGCGCGGTGTCGGTAAGCTTGCGTTTGAGGCGGCGATTGGAGAGAACTCGTCTATCGAGGCGATTCATGTGCCGAGTACGTTGGTCGAACGCTCGACTGTTAGGGACATACGGGGTTAGGTCCTACTCCGTTTGTCTCGGTCTGTAACAGGTAGACGGTCAAAAGCGGGCTACGTGTTACAGATTTAGATTCTTCGGAAAGAGCAATCCTGTTCATCTCAATCTGTAACAGTTAGGACCGAAAAACTCGGCTAGATGTTACAGATCGAGACAAACGGCCCCCAGGTCGAACAAAAACAAAAGGCCGGGGGCGGCGCGCTGTGTGACGTGCCGCCCCCGGCTGAGAAATGGGGACAGGTTGTGTGGGCGGTGCAATTCCGCCAACCGCTCGTCGCAAGCCGCTAGTCCAGACGACGGGTCTGCGCCACGTGCTTATACCAGTAGGCGCTTGCCTTGGGCGTGCGCTTCTGGGTTTCAAAGTCAACGTAGAAGAAGCCATAGCGCTTGTTGTATCCGTTGGTCCAGGAGAACTGGTCCTGCAGGCTCCACAGGAAGTAGCCGCCCACGTTGACGCCCACCTCCATGGCCTTGAGCAGCCAACGCAGGTGCTGCTCGATGTAGTCGATGCGCGGCTGGTCGTCCACAAAACCGTCCTTGTAGGGATCCTTGTAGCCCATGCCGTTCTCGGTAATGAAGATCTGCTTGTAGTTGGGGTAGCGCTGCTTAATGTAGACGAGCAGATCGAACAGACCCTCGGGATAGATGATCCAGTCCCAGTCGGTGGTGGGGATGCCAGGCTTGTTCACATGCTCGCCAATACCCTTGACGCGCCAACGGCCGGTGCCCTTCTCGCCCGTACCGTTGTGGTGCAGGTCGTTCTCGCCGTCGTAAGCCTTGAGGAAGCGGCACTGGTAGTTGTTAACGCCCAGGTAGTCGTTGTAAAGCGCGGCTTCGCGCATAATCTCAAGGTCCTCGTCCAAGATCTCGATGGTGCCGCCCGAGACGGCGGCCAGGCGGTTGGCGCACTCGAGGGTGTCAGGCGCGTAGTCGCCGCGGAAGGTGGCGTCGAGCAAAAACTGGTTTTGCAGCACGTGCTCGTTGTTGGCGGCCTTGATGTCGGCGGGGTCGTTCTCGTTGAGCGGGTACTTGAACTCCAACGACTGAATGACGCCGATTTTGCCCTTAAAGCTGCCGTTGTGGAAGGCCAGCACTGCCTTGGCGTGGGCGAGCATCATGTTGTGCTCGCACTGGAAGGCCTCGGCAAGATGCGCCTTGACGCCACCGGGGAAGGTGCCCTCGATGTAGGTGTTGGAGGCATCGGCCCAAATCTCGTTAAAGGTGAACCAGTAGGTTACCTGGTCGGCGTACTCCTTAAAGCAGAAGGTGGCAAAGTCCACAAAGGCATCGATGGTCTCGCGGTTGAGGAAATCGCCCTTCTCAAAGAGGGGCAGCGGCGTATCGAAATGATGCAGCGTGACAAACGGCTCAACGTGGTGCTTGTGGCACTCGGCGAAGAGATCGTGATAGAACTGCACACCTTCGGGGTTGATTTCGCCGGTACCGTTGGGGAAGATGCGGCTCCAGGCGATGGAGAGGCGAATGCCGTTGATGCCAAACTCCTCGCACAGCTCCAGATCGACAGGGTACTGGTTGTAGAAGTCGGAAGCGGGATCGGGGGAGAAGCGCCCCTGGGCCTCCAGGAAGTCGTCCCAGGCAACCTTGCCCTTACCGTGAGTACGGGTCTCGCCCTCTACCTGGTAGGCAGCGGTGGCGCCGCCAAAGACAAAGTCCTCGGGAAACTGCGCGGGCGGGTTGGTGACGCTAGCAGGGTTAACGGACATGATGATCCAATCGTCTAAATCGAAGGGCCAGCCGGTCTTGGATGGTCGGCTGGCCCTGAGCGTTACTTACTTCGAGAGTTGCTCGGAGACGAAGGCGAGAGACTTGTCGCCGTTCTGGGAGAGCTCGATGTACTGCTTACCACGGCAGGCGACGCACTTGTTGCCCACGCGTTCGCAGTCTTTCTGCAGGTCGGCCAGGTAGCTTGCGGCCTGCGGGGCCAGGACGACCAGGTCAAAGTCGGGGAGCATGTCGACGTGGTTGCCATAGGCCTCGGCAGCGGTTTCAAGATCGATGCCGCGCTCCTTGGCAGCCTTGGCCAGTGCGTTGGCGAGCAGGCCCGAGGTACCGCCGCCCTGGCAGAGCACGAGCACGCGCTTGCCGTTGAGATCGCTGGCGGCCGTTGCCTCGGCAGCGGGTGCTGCGGAAGTGGCGGGGGAGTCGGCCTTCACGGCCTCGGCAGCAGCGCCGGCGGCAACGCTCTTGGCGTCAGCCTTGCCCCGGAAGGCATCGTTGAGCTTGGCGGCCTTCTCGGCGTTCTTGGCGGCGAGCTCCTCCTGGGAAATCTCGGCCTCCTCGGCGCACTTCTGGGCGTCATAGGCACGGAAGAACGGGTAGTACAGAACAAAGTCGACGACCAGGATAAGGGCGAGCATCACAAAGGCGAGCGGCTGGAAGCCTAGGCCCATGATGGTGCCGATGGGGCCGGGGACGGTCCAAGGCAGGGTGTACATAAAGCCGTTCATGCCCAAGAAGTCGATAAAGATCTTGAGGATCCAGATGTTGGCGATCGGGGCAAAGACAAACGGGACAAAGAAGACGGGGTTGAGCACGATGGGTGCGGCGAACAGCAGCGGCTCGTTGACAGCGAAGCAGACCGGGACGATGGCGGCCTTACCGACGGCGCGCATCTCCTGAGACTTGGCCAGGAAGCAGAACATAAAGACCAGGACGAGCGTGGCGCCGGTGCCGCCCATGCAGACGACGAAGTACTGGGCACCCTGGGTCAGGACAGCGGAAGCGTGCTGGCCGGCCTGGAACGCAGCCAGGTTGTCGGTCATGTTGGCAACGAGGGCGGCGGCGATGGCGGGCTCGACGATCGAGGGACCGTGGACGCCGACGAACCAGAACAGGCTCATGGCGCCGTAGATCACAGCGAGGCCGATGTAGCCGTCGGCAGCGGTGAACAGGGGCTGGAACACCTGGATGACGCCCTGGGCAAAGCAGAAGCCAAAAGCAGCGCGGAAGACGATGTCAAAGACCCAAAAGACGGTGATGCAGACGGAGAAGGGGATGATGTCCTTAAAGGTCTGCGAGATGTTGGGCGGAACCTGCTCGGGCATCTTGACGGTGATGTTGCGCTTAATGAAGAACTTGTAGATGATGCCGGTCACAAACGCAGCGATGAAGGCGGTCAGCAGGCCTTTGGAACCAAGGTAGGTCGTGTTGAAGCCGCTGGCGGCGTCCATGGCGATCGTGTCGCTCGAAAGGAGCAAGAAGCCGATGATGGCCGCGCACATGCACGAGATGAAGTTGATCTGGTTGTTCTTGGGCAGGTCGCGGTTCTGCGCGTCGGCGAAGTGCTTGGCCGTGGTGGCGGCGCAGGCGATGGCCAGGATGCCCATGGAGTAGTTGTAGCACTTCCACAGGGCGTTGTTGATGTCATCGGGCCAGTAGAAACCCCAGATGTTGGGGACCGAGGCTACCAGGCAGAAGATGGACGAGAAGATGATGATGGGGATGACGGAGATAAAGCCGTCGCGGATTGCCTTGAGGTACTTGTTGCGGGCGATCGCGTTGAAAAAGGGCTGTCCCTTTTCGATGATGGCGATGAGTTGCTCCATGCAATGCTCCTAAGAGTCGGTGGGTTAGCAACGATGGTAGCTTTTGGCGTTCGGTTGCCAAAATGTTGACGTTGCCATTTTGCGACACAAAAAAAGACACGAACCGGTGGTTCCTGTGCCTGCGAACCGTCGATTCCTTATGCGTAAACGTTTGAGCCGCCCGGTGGCTCTGTGTTTGCACAATGGCAACGTTAACATTAGGGCGACAAAAGCCGTTCGGGGAAGCAAAAATGTCGGTGAACGGTAGGTTTTGGGTGGTGAGCGTATGGTGGGGGAGGCGTTAGATATACTTGAAGACGTTTCATTTGACTGCGTAGGGTGCCACCAATGGCATCGTTGACATAGAAAGATCGACCTATGGCCGCTGTTAAAAAATCGGTATCCGTCAAAGACGTAGCGCGCCTCGCGGGCGTCTCGGAGCAGACGGTCTCGCGCACCGTGCACGATTCGCCCAGCGTGCGCCCCGAGACCAAGGAACGCGTGCGTGCCGCCATGCGCGAGCTGGGGTATCGCCCCAATTTTGCCGGTCGATCGCTGCGCCGTGGCAGGTTTAAGACCGTCGGCGTCGCCATGTTCAACATTACCGGTACCGGCAACCTCGACCGTATGGAGGGCTTTGCCGCCGCGGCCGACAAACATGGCTATGCCATCACCCTCACTAAAGTAGATGGACACCCCTATACCCTCGAGAGCGCATCGTCACGCATGAGCGCGCTGCCGGTAGACGGTATGGTCGTGATCATGAATCGCATGCCGGCGGACTTTGGCACCTTCGAGCCGCTGCCCGGCATGCAGACGGTGCTCGTTACGATGCTGGAGCACCCGCTCTGTTCAACGGTCGATAACGACCAGTTCGATTGCTCGCGCCAGGTGGTCGAGTACTTGCTGG
>CABUQI010000063.1 GCA_902493545.1 uncultured Collinsella sp.
CGGTGCCCTCGGTAACCGAGTCGTTCTCCTGGTAGCTCACGTCGACGCCAAAGCCTGCCATATCGAGGGCGTTGCGCGCCTGGGCCTCGGTCATGTCGGTCAGATCGGGGACGGACGTGGTATCCGGGCCGCTCGAGACCTTGTACGAGATGGTCGTGCCCTTCGCGACTTCCTTACCGGCTTCGGTGCCCTGCTCAAAGACCTGGCCCTCATCGGCCTCGTTGGCCTCCTCGGAGGCGTTGCCCTTCAGGCCAACGCTTGCCAGCGCGGCCTCGGCCTGGTCCTTGGTCAGGCCGACAAGCGGGGGAACCTCAACCTTCTCGGAGGGCTTGGGACCCTTGGAGATTACCAGGTTCACCTTGGTGCCCTTGGCCTTCTTGGTGTTGCCGTTGGGCGTCTGCTCGGCGACCTTGCCCTCGTCGACATCGTCGTTGTAGCTTTGGTCGATGGTGCCGACCTCGAGGCCGGCTTCCTTGATCAGCTCGACGGCAGTCTGCTGGTCCTTGCCCAGCACATCGGGCACGGTGACCTGCTCGCCGCCAAAGAGTCCTGTGGCAAAGGCCACCACGATGCCGATGACGGCAACGGCCGCCACCACGGCGGCGATGATCTTGTTCTTGTTGGATTTGGGCTTTTCGACCTCGTAGGAGCCGGTGGAGCCCGAAACGGAGCTACGGGCGGTATTCTGGCCGCTCACGCCCGAGACGGGACGCACCATGGCGCGCGTTTGATCGGAAAGCTCGCGAGTCTTGGTGGCGCCCAGCTCACCGGGGGCACCGATGATGCGCGTGGGCTCCGAGACGTTGACGGCACGGCCCGACAGGTAACTATTGAGCACCTGACGAAGCTCGTCGGCGGTCTGGAAGCGGTTTGCCGGGTCCTTCTCCATGCACTTGAGGATGATGCGCTCAAGGTCGGCGTCGACACCGGAGTTGATCTGGCTCGGCGGAATAGGCAACTCGTTGACTTGCTTGAGTGCGACCGAGATGGCGTCGTCACCGTCAAAGGGAACGCGGCCGGTGGCGCACTCGTACATCACGACGCCCAGCGAGTAGATATCCGAGGTGGGGCCGAGGTCCTGACCGCGGGTCTGCTCGGGGCTGACGTAGTGGGCGGTTCCCAGCACGTTGTTGTCTTGCGTGAGGTGGCTGTTCTTGGCGCGCGCGATGCCAAAGTCCATCACCTTGATGTTGCCGTCGGGCAGCACCATGATGTTCTGCGGCTTAATGTCGCGGTGGATGATCTCGTGCTTGTGGGCGACCGAAAGCGCAGAGCTGATCTGCGAGCCGATCTGGGCGACCTTCTTGGGGTCGAGGGCGCCGTGGCTCTTGATGCCGCTCTTAAGGTCGGTGCCGCGCAGGTACTCCATGACGATGTAATATGTGTCGCCGTCCTTGCCCCAATCGTAGACGCCCACGATATAGGGGGAGGAGAGACCGGCTGCTGCCTGGGCCTCCTGCTTAAAGCGTGCGGCGAAGGTTGCGTCGCCAGCATACTGCGGCAGCATGATCTTGACGGCTACCGTGCGGTCGAGGACCTGGTCCTGTGCACGGTAGACGGTCGCCATGCCGCCTGTCCCCACCTTATCCTTGAGGAGGTATCTTCCCCCGAGGACCCTCTGTTCCATTCCTGCTCCTAACATAACTATTCGCTCAACGATGTGTGTAGTACCTATGATGTGGCCGCTGGGGCCGTGTGGCGCGTTGCCGCTAACTCTTCGGCCGCGGCGCGCCTCGGGTGTCCGATTCGATCATGGGCATCACGCTCCCTGTGCGGCAAGCGCCGCGGTCAGGACGATACCGGCGATCTTGGCGGCCTCGACGTCATGCTTGTCGAAATCCTCCAAGGCCACCGAGATGGCGACCGTGGGTGAATCGTAAGGTGCAAAGCCAACGAACATCGAGTTGACGTTGGTGCCGCCGGTCTCGGCCGAGCCGGTCTTGCCGGCGACCTTGACGCCGGGGATCTGGGCATCGGTGCCGGTGCCGGACTGGACGACGGCAAGCATGGCCTGCTTGACCTGGTCGGCCGTGGCGGAGCTGACGGCCTGCCCCAGCGAGCGGGACTGCGTGGTCTTGACCACGGTTCCGTCCGGGGCAAGTACCTGGGCTACAAAGTACGGGTCCATGACCACGCCGCTGTTAGCGATGGCGGCGGCAATCACGGCGTTTTGCATGACGGTAGTCTGCGGGCCGGGCGTGTGGTCCATGCCGACAGGCTGGCCGGCGCCGGCCCAGGCGGTCTCCCACTCGGTCATGAGCGACGGGTCGGCCATGATGGAGGCCGCGGAGGTCAGGTCCTGGCCGAGCTTTTGGCCGTAGCCAAAGGCGTTGGCAAACTGCACGAGCGTGTTTGCGCCAACTTCGTTTGCCACCTGGCCGAAGACGACGTTGGAGGACACGGCAAAGGCCTGCTGCAGGCTGATGGTGCCGTAGCTCTCGTTGGCATAGTTGGTGACCGGTGCGTTGCCGATGTCCATGGAGCCGGGCGCCTGGTAGGTGCTGGTAAGGCTGGCGGTACCGGTCTCGAGTGCCGCGGAAAGCGTAACGACCTTAAACGTTGAGCCCGGCGTGTACAGCGCGTCCATGGCGCGATTGTACATGGAGCCGTCCTCGCCGCCGCCCGTCTGCAGCAGGGCATCGATGTTGGTGTTGTCGTAGGTGGGCGAGCTGGCACATGCGAGCACCGCGCCGGTACGCGGGTCGATGACCACTACAGCGCCCTTAAAGCCCTTGAGTGCCTGCTCGGCCGCCGTCTGGATACGCGAGTCGATGGTGAGCTTGGCGGTGTTGCCCGGCTGGGTCTGGCCCGCGAGCGACGCGATGGCATTGTTCCAGCTGGAGTAGTCCTTAGAACCGGTGAGCGTGTCGTTCATGACGCTCTCGATGGCGGTGGTGCCATACTGCTGGCTCACGTAGCCAACCACGTGCGCTGCCAGGTTACCGTTGGGGTAGGAGCGTACGTAGGTGCCGTCCTCCTGCTGCAGCGACTCGGCCAGCGTCACGCCGTCGGACGTGATGATGGAGCCGCGCTGGATGTACTTGGAGCGGGCGATGGTGTGGTTGTTGGTCGGCATGTCCTGATAGTCCTTGGCCTTGATGACCTGGACATAGGTGAGGTTGCCGATAAGGATGGCGAACAGCGCCGTAAAGGCGAGCACCGCACGGGTTAGACGGTTGGCGAGCGCCACGCGGCCGAGCACACCGGATTCAGGCGTGTCGAGCAGGCGACGGCGCATGCGCGAGCCGACGGAATGGCTGCCGCTGCCGTAGGAAGACGAGGTGGCAAAGCGCGTGCCCGTCGGGGCGGCGGCAGATGCGACCTGATCATCGGTGATGGCGGCCATGGTGCCGGTGCCGGTAAGCTCGGCCTCGCGTCCGGTAGCCTCGTCACCGGCGCGCAGCAGGAGCGCGACGATGATAAAGCTCGCCAGCAGCGAGGAGCCGCCCTGGCTCATAAAGGGCAGGGTGACGCCGGTCAGCGGGATCAGGCGGGTAACGCCGCCAACGATCAAGAAGGCCTGGAAGCTGATGGCTGCCGTAAGACCGGTGGCGCTAAAGGCGGCAAGGTCGGACTTTGCGCGGGCAGCTGTGGTCAGGCCACGCACGGCAAAGAGCATAAACAGGATGAGCACGGCGCCGCCGCCCAAAAGACCCATCTCCTCGCCGATGGCCGAGAAGATAAAGTCGGACTCGACGACGGGGATGTTGTTGGCCATCCCGTTGCCGATGCCAACGCCGACCAGACCGCCGTCGGCAAGCGAGAAGAGCGACTGGACAATCTGGTAGCCCTGGCCCTGGGCGTCCTTAAACGGATCGACCCAAACCTGGAAACGCACCTGAACGTGCGACAGGAACTTGTAGGCGCCCACGGCTCCAACGGCTAAGAGCGCAAGGCCGATAACGACATACGAAAAGCGCCCCGTGGCAACGTAGAGCATCAGCAAGAAGATGGTGTAGAACAGCACGGCCGAACCCAGGTCGCGTTCGAAGACGACGACGAGCAGGCACACACCCCACACGGCAAACAGCGGCAGCAGCAGTCGCAGACGAGGGATCTTAAAGCCCAGGATCTTGCGGTTGGAGATGGAGAGCAGCTCGCGGTTCTCGGCTAGGTAGCCGGCCAGGAACAGGACGATAAAGACCTTGGCGAACTCGCCAGGCTGGATGGTAAAGCCCGCGATGCGAATCCACAGCTTGGAGCCCGAGATCGTGGTGCCGATAAAGATGGGCAGCATCAGCAGGATGATGCCGATAATGCCAAAGGTGTACTTGTAGCGCATGACCACGTCGAGGTTTTTGACCAGTGCAAGCGTTCCCACCATCAGGGCCACCGAGACAAACAGGATGATGAGCTGTGAGATGGCGAGAGCGGGGGCGAGACGCGTCACGAACGTGATGCCGATGCCCGAAAGTATAAATACGATGGGTAGGATGGCGGGGTCGGCGCCGGGCGCCAAGATGCGCACGGCGATATGTGCCGCGGCGAAGGCGGCAAAGAGGCCGATCGGCACGGCGAGCGTCTCAAAGGAGATGGCAGCGCCCGCGGTGAGGACGTACATCGCATACAGCA
The DNA here is from genome assembly GCA_902493545.1 of uncultured Collinsella sp. Classification (GTDB taxonomy): domain Bacteria; phylum Actinomycetota; class Coriobacteriia; order Coriobacteriales; family Coriobacteriaceae; genus Collinsella. The sequence continues at coordinate 4,573 of CABUQI010000063.1, forward strand.
GGATGACGGGGAACGCCGAGGCGATGAGCAAGAGCAGCTCGGTGTTGCGGCGACTCATAAGCGGCACTCCCTTTCTAATTCTTATCGGAGGCTTCGGCCTCGGCGGACTGTTCGGCGGTTTTCTCGGAATCTGATTCGGAGGTCGATCCCTGATTGGTGTTGTCGCGAATCGTTTGCGCGTCGATCACCTGGCGGGTCTGCTCCTCGTCGATCTGGTGGCGGTACTTGGATATCGTGTCCTGCGCATCGTCGACACTTGTTTGCGGAATGCCCGCCTTGAGGCGGTTTTGCGTGTCTTCGGGCAGGTCGGATAGCTTGATGCTGGTTTCGCTTTCGAGCCAGTGGAGCTTGAGTCCGAGCGGCTTGCCGGGCAGGCCGCGCCAGACGGCGACATTGCCCTGGTAGGTACCCAGGTAGTACGAGCCGGTGACACCCGTGTAGGCCCAGATGCCAGCTGCCAGCACAAAGACGAGGGCCAGGATGGCGGCGATAGTAACGTTGCGGCGACGCACGCGTTGCGCCTCGCGCATGACGCCATCGTCAACCAGGTCAACGACTACTACGGTCACGTTGTCGTGGCCGCCGGCGGCAAGCGCCGCGTCCACTAGGTTGTCGACGCAGATTTGCGCGGTTGAGGACTGCGTGGCGATGTTCTCGATATCGCTATCGGGAATCATGCTCGAGAGGCCGTCGGAGCACAGGATCAGGCGGTCGCCTTCCTCGATATGCAGAGTGAAGTGGTCGGCATACATGGCGGGGTCCGAGCCCAGTGCGCGGGTGATGACCGAACGGTTGGGGTGGACGCGAGCCTCGTCTGCCGTGATCTCGCCAGCGTCCACGAGCTCCTCCACGTAGGAGTGGTCGCGGGTCACGCGGATGAGCGTGCCCTCGTGGAGCAGGTAGGCGCGAGAGTCACCCACGTGGGCGATGGCGAGCGTGTCGTTTTCGATATAGGCGCAAGTGGCTGTGCAGCCCATGCCGGGCTTGCCCAGGCCATTCAAGGCAGCCTCGATTACGGCGGCGTTGGCGGCCTCGACGGCTGCCGCCAGGCGTGCGGCGTCGGCAGACTGAGGAGCTGTCTTGGCAATGGTCTCGACAGCGATAGAGGAGGCTACCTCGCCGGCGGCGTGACCGCCCATGCCGTCGCATACGCAAAAGAGCGGCGACTGCACCAGGTAGGAATCCTCATTGTGCGGGCGCACACAGCCAACGTCGGAGCGGGCGCCCCACATGAGTTGCGTGGTGGTGCCGGCATCATAGGTCGAGTCGGTCTCGATGCGCTCCTCGGTTAGGGGTTCAAAGCTCATGGTCGAGCCGGGGTCTTTGAGCTTGGCCTCAACGGCGGCAACGTCGATCTCGGCTGTGTCACCGGGAGAGACGGTGTCGGTCTCGGCGTTTGATTCGGAATCGCCGGTGTCCGGGGAGTCGGGCTCCTCGGAAACGCGGGCGGTCGACTCGTCATCTTGCGGGCTGACGTCTATAGGCTCGGGCGCCGGCGTAGACGCGGGCGCAACCTCGGATGCCGGGGCTATGGGAAACGCCGGCGCGGCGGGCTCGGGTGCCGCAAACACCGCAGCGCTCTCGTTGATTGCCGCGGCGACGGGCTCTGCAAAGTGAGCCGGCGCCGGGGCTGCTTCGGGCGCTGTGGGCTGTTCCGCAGCATGTGCGCCGATGGGCGCCGCTACGGCATCCTCTTCGTCCTCGTTATCGGCTAGATCCGAAATATCATGCGTTACATGCGAAAGAGGCAGGGAGAACACGGTGTCCTCGGGCTCCACGGGTGCGGAGCCCGCCGGAGCGGCGTGGGCCGGCGCAGCTGTGGCGGCGGCCGGTGCCTCGGTCATAGTTGCGGACTTGTTCTCCTCGTCGATCATCGACGGTTCACCTTCATGACCACGTCGCCAATCTGGACTTCGTCGCCCTCACGCAGCGTCGCGGGCTCCACGAGCTGGCGGCCGTTGACGAGCGTGCCGTTAAGCGAGTTGAGGTCCTCGATGATGAGCGCCGGGCCCTGCAGCGAAAAGCGCGCATGCGAGGCCGAGACGAACGGTTCGTTGATGCAGATGTCCGAAGATGGCGAGCGACCGACGATGACGGGGCCGAGCATGTCTACGTGGATGCCGCGGATACCGCGCGGACCCTTGTCCACATCAATCGTCCAGATAGCCGAGTCGCGGCGCTGCCCGCGCACAAGTCCCACGCCGGTCTTCATGACGGCGAACAGGAAGATATAGAGCAGGGCGACCAAGACGATGCGGCCTGCAAAAAGGACGATATCGATGTTCATAAGCGACTATCCCCTAAATTCAAAGGTGCTCAGGCCAAACGTCAGCAGATCGCCGTTGCGCAGCGGGCAGCGCGTAATGCGGCGGTTGTTGACGAGCGTGCCGTTGGTGGAATTGAGGTCCTCGATCGACCAATCCGAGCCCGTAAAGGTGAGCTGGGCGTGGCGACGCGACACGTTGGGGTCGCGCAGGGCAATGTCGGAAACCGAGCGCTCGCGACCGATGGTCACCTGTGCGGAGGTGATGCTATGGCTCTCGCCGCTCACGACATCGACGAGCTGGGCGAGCGGGCGCTGCGGGGCGCGAGTGCTCGCCATGTTGGAGGCGATGCCGGCTGCGGCACCTAGGCCCACGGCGGCACCGGTCGCGGCG
>CABUQI010000064.1 GCA_902493545.1 uncultured Collinsella sp.
CTGGTTATCGTATGCTTTGCATTTGCGCAGGTGAATTGCATATTTGTTAGAATGGCGTTAACTGTAGGTTTTTACTGTGCGATGCAGGCTATTCTCAATTGAGCGCGTGACCTGCGAAAACAACCCCCTGTGGCACCATGCGGTCACGGGTGCGAAAACGGGAGATTGACGTGTACGATCGACGACTTGAGGCCATATCGGCCGCCGCGGAGCTGGGAAGCTTCTCGCGTGCGGCGGCAAAATTGCGCGTGTCGACTCCGGCGCTCGTCAAGCAGGTATCGGGCTTCGAGGCGGAGTTCGGTATTACGCTGTTTGAGCGCTCGCATTCGGGCGTCAAGGTGACGCCGGCGGGTGCTCTGCTGGTGGACGACGCACGCTCGATCATGCGCCAGTCCGAGGACGCCCTGCGCCGTGCTCGACGTGCGGCGGGTGACGGCGGTGCCGTGCGCCTGGGCGTGTCGATGATGTGTCCGGGGCGCCAAACGCTGTCGATGTGGACGGGCATCCACGATCTGGAGCCGTCGCTGCGATTTGAGATCGTGCCGGTAAGCGACCTCTACGACGAGCGCGAGACAGTCATGCGTAGCTTGGGCCGCGAGGTCGATGTGGTGCAGTCGAGTTTTTCTACCCCACGCTGGGGCGACACCTGCCAAAAGCTCCGCATCGTCAACGTGCCGTTTTATATCGACGTGCCGCGCACGAGCCCGCTGGCGCGCAAGACGCGCATCACGGTTGCCGACCTGGAGGGCATGCGCCTGCGCGTGCTCCGTCACGGCAACGACGCCATGGACAGCCTGCGCATCGACCTGTTGGCCGACGGCGGCGTGGACGTGATCGACGTGGACAGCTTTGACTTTGCGCTCTTTAACGAGGCGGAGGAAAAGGGCGACGCGGTGCTCACCTGCGGCGCGTGGTCGGGGGTGCACCCGGCCTTTGTGGGCGTACCGTTCCTCTGCGGCCGCGAGGTGCCGGTCTTTTTGCACTACCCGCTCGAGCCCACCCTCCAAGTCCAAAAATTCGTCAACGCCATGGCCCAACTCCTCAAGTAGCCAAAAGAGTCCCGTCCCAAATTAGCTACCCTTTGCTACGGGTTTAGCGGTCCTCGCGTTGCGGCCCGGCTGCCTCGGCTGTCTTTACGCGGTTCTTGTCGATGTACATGTTTTTGTCGGCCTGGGAAAAGAGCTCGCGCATCGTAGGCGGTTCATCAAAATCACTGGAAAGCGCGAAGCCCACCGCATAGCTGATGGGCATGTCGGGGTGAGCCTCGGAATACTCGTTCACGTTCGCACGGACCCGAGCGAGACAGGACTCCACGGCAGCCCGATCGGAATCCCGCAGCACCGCGATAAACTCATCGCCGCCGTCGCGGCCCACAAAGCACGTCTCGGATGCCACACTTCCCAGTTGTTGGGCAAAAGAGCGAATGTATTCATCGCCCTTCTCATGACCGAAGTTGTTATTGACCGTATGCAGATTGTTAAGGTCGAAGACGCACACCGCAACGGGCGCCTCCGCGGAGACAGGCTGCTCCTGCCCCAAGACCTCCTCGCACTTGTTCTTGTTGGGCAGTCCTGTGGCTTCGTCGAGATAGACTTTGTTCTGCAGTTCGCGATTGAGCGCGGCAGTTCGCACCGCGCGAACAAGTTCGACCGCAAAGGTCGCCACCAAGCCCATGATGTCGATGATCACCAGGCCCTCGAGATAGTTGAGCGCCGACGCCTTCTCCTGAGAGTAGTCCTCCGCGAGTCGTGTAGCATCGTCACAAATACCAAAGAACTCCTCGCTCATCGCGATGATATCGGTGTTCTCGTAGCCGACTTCACGCACACGGGCAATCTCGGTGCAAAGCTCATCAAAATAATTTGCAAGCTCGGTCATTTTTGCCTGATACTCATCGTCGTCGAGACGGACGAGGTTGAGGTCGTCACTTCCGTAACGCAAACCGTTGATGTATGAATCCACGGCTTTGAGCAGGTCATCTTGAGGCTGGCCCGCATCCTCGAGCTTAACGATTCGCTGCGTGGTACCGCGCACCAGACCGGCGTAGTTGACCACACGCGCCGTGCCCTGGATATCGGAGACGAGCAGCATAACATTGATGAAGAAGAAGATGAGAACTGCCGTGAGCACCATCATGAGCAGGCGTACCGCCTGTCCGGCCTTCTTGGCGACAGAAGTATTCACAAGTTCACTCCCCTAAATGACAAAAGAACAGGTAGCACGCAGTGTGCTGAAATTCATGGGTGGTTAACTCTACCATATGGGCCAGCAGCCTCAAACTGCAGCAGACGCTCGTCCAAATTGGCGTGACGCTTGCCTTGTTGTTCTTGACCTGGCCGCGCTATCGGACATGCTTCTGGTCTTGGATCACCATGGGAAAGCTCATCCCATTTTGGGCCCGAAAAGTGGGATACGGTTTCCGGCCGGCATGAAAAAAGCCTCCGCAGCTCGTGTGGCTGCGGAGGCTTTATTCGTTGCGGCGCATTGTGTTTGGGTCGCTGAGATGAGTCGATTTGCCCCGAAAGAGGAGGGCATTGACCTTAGGGTCATGCCCGACGAATGAGCGACAAATCGGCCATCTCGGCGGGCCGAACTACTCCAGCTCAAACGCTCCGGTATAGAGCTGGTAGTAATACCCACGCTTGGCGATCAGCTCGTCGTGGTTGCCGCGCTCGATAATGCGGCCGTGGTCCAGGCAGATGATCGCGTCGGAGTTGCGCACGGTGGACAGGCGGTGCGCGATGACAAACGTCGTGCGGCCCTCCATGAGCTTGTCCATGCCCGCTTGCACGATGGCCTCGGTGCGGGTGTCGATGGAGCTCGTGGCCTCGTCCAGAATCATTGCCGGCGGATCGGCGACGGCGGCGCGTGCGATCGAGATCAGCTGGCGCTGGCCCTGCGACAGCTGCGCGCCGTTGCCGGTGAGCATGGTGTCGTAGCCGTCGGGCAGGCGGGTGATAAAGTCGTCGGCGCCCGCGAGCTTGGCCGCCGCGATGCACTCCTCGTCGGAAGCGTCCAGGTTGCCGTAGCGGATGTTATCCATCACGGTGCCGGTGAACAGGTTCACGTCCTGCAGTACCACGCCCAGCGAGCGGCGCAGATCGGCCTTGCGGATCTTGTTGACGTTGATGCCGTCGTAGCGAATCTTGCCGTCGGCGATGTCATAGAAGCGGTTGATGAGGTTGGTGATGGTCGTCTTACCGGCACCGGTGGCGCCGACAAACGCGACCTTCTGGCCCGGCTTGGCAAACACGGACACGCCGTGCAGCACCTCGTGGTCGGGCGTGTAGCCAAAGTCGACGTTGTCCATGACCAGGTCGCCGCGCAGCGGTACGTACTCGATCTCGCCGGTTGCGCGGTGCGGATGTTTCCACGCCCACATGCCGGTGTGGTGGTCGGCCTCCTCGAGCTGCCAGGTATCGGGGTTCACCTGCGCGTTGACGAGCGTCACGTAGCCTTCGTCGGCTTCGGGCTTCTCGTCGATGAGTTCAAAGATGCGGTCGGCGCCGGCGAGGCCCATGACCACGGCGTTGATCTGCTGCGAGATTTGGCCGATCTGCCCGCAGAACTGCTTGGTCATGTTGAGGAACGGCACTACGACGGCGATGGACAGCGTCATGCCCGAGATGCTCAGGTTAGGCACGCCCAGCGCCAGGAAAATGCCGCCCGCCAGTGCGACCAGCACGTAGAGCAGGTTGCCCAGGTTCATAAGGATAGGCATGAGGATGTTGGCGTACATGTTGGCCTTCTGCGAGACCTCGAAGAGCTTTTCGTTGCGCTCGTCAAAATCGGCCTCGGCGGCAGACTCGTGGCAGAATGCCTTGACGACCTTCTGGCCGTTCATGACTTCCTCGATATGGCCCTCGACCACGCCGAGTTCGGTCTGTTGCGCAATGAAGAAGCGCGCGGAGTTGGAGCCGAGCAGCTTGGTCATAAAGGTCATAAAGGCGACGCCGGCCACAATGACCAGGCACATCCACACGCTGTAGTACAGCATGATAAAGAACACCGTGACGATGACGATGGTCGTCATGAGCAGGTTGGGCAGCGACTGGCTGATCATCTGGCGCAGCGTGTCGATGTCGTTGGTGTAGTGGCTCATGATGTCGCCGCGCTGGTGCGTGTCGAAGTAGCGGATCGGCAGATCCTGCATGCGGTTGAACATCTTCTCGCGCAGCTTCTCGAGCGAGCCCTGCGTGACGATGGCCATGACGCGGTTCCAGAACAGCGAGGACAGGATGCCGACGCCGTAGATGCAGGCGAGGGTGGTCACGAGCTGTGCGATCTTGGGCTGTGCAGCTTCCCAATCGCCCGACTGCCACGATTCGCTAATAATCTGCAGGGCGCTCTGAAGGAAGGTCGCGCCGATGGAGTTGATGATGGCGCAGAGCACCACGCCGACGACGACGAGGGGCAAAAGCACGGGGTAGAAGCCAAAGAGCGTCTTGATGAGGCGCGACATGGTGCCACCCTTGCGGTTGAGCGCGCGCTCGGCGGTCGTTGCCTTACTCATATGCCTCGCCTCCTTCCTGGGTCTGAGCTTGTGTTGCGGATGCCTCGGTGTCGGCTTCGACGGCCTCTTCGCCCTCGGCAGACATCTTGTTCTGCGAGGTGAAGGTCTCGCGGTAGATCTCGCTCGTCTTGAGCAGCTCGTCATGGTTGCCGATCTGCGCGATACGGCCACCCTCCATGACGATGATGCGGTCTGCGTCCTGCACGGAGCTGATGCGCTGGGCGATGATGAGCTTGGTCGTGTTGGGCAGATAGCTTGCCAACCCTGCGCGAATCTTGGCGTCGGTCTTGGTGTCGACGGCGCTGGTGGAGTCGTCCAGGATCAAGATCTTGGGGCGACGCAGCAGGGCACGCGCAATGCACAGGCGCTGCTTCTGACCGCCGGAAACATTGGAGCCGCCCTGCTCGATCCAGGTGTCATAGCCCTTGGGGAAGCCGTCGACAAACTCATCGGCGCAGGCCAGATGTGCCGCCTCGCGGACTTCCTCGTCGGTGGCGTTCGGGTCGCCCCAGCGCAGGTTCTCGGCAATGGTGCCGCTAAACAGCACGTTTTTCTGTAGCACCATGGCCACTTGGTGGCGCAGCGCGTCCAGGTCGTAGTCGCGTACGTCCATGCCGCCCACGCGCACGGTGCCTTCGGTGGCGTCGTACAGACGGGCGATGAGGTTTACAAGCGTGGACTTGGCCGAGCCGGTACCGCCGATGATGCCGATGGTCTCGCCGCTCTTAATGTGCAGGTCGATATCGTCGAGCGCCTGGCGCTTCGCATGCGCGGAATACTTAAAGCTCACGTGGTCAAAGTCGATGGAACCGTCGGCAACCTCGAGCACGGGCTCGGCGGGATCGGCGATCGTGGGCTCGGCGGCCAGCACCTCGGTAATGCGGTGCGCCGATTCGTCGGCCATGGTCACCATGACAAAGATCATCGACAGCTGCATCAGGCTCATGAGGATCGCGAAGCCATAGGTAAAGATCGAGGAGAGCTGGCCCACGTCGAACAGCGTGCCCTGGCTCGTGATGATGAGCTTGGAGCCCAGGTAGATGATGACGACAAATGCGCCGTTGACGCAGATATTCATCATGGGGTTGTTAAAGGCGAGCAGCTTCTCGGCGCGGGTGAAGTCCATCTGGACGTCGCGCGCGGCGGTCGCGAACTTCTCCTTCTCAAAGTCTTCGCGCACGTAGCTCTTAACCACGCGCATGCCGGTGACGTTTTCCTCGACGGACTCGTTAAGGGCATCGTACTTGTGGAACACGCGCGAGAAGATGGGGCGCACCTTAAAGATGATAAAGAACAGTCCAAAGCCCAGCAGCGGAATGATGACCAGGTAGACCATGGCAACGCTGCCGCCCATGATAAATGCCATGGTAAAGGCGAAGATCAATACCAGCGGCGCGCGCACGGCGATGCGGATGATCATCATAAAGGCCTGCTGCACGTTGTTGATGTCGGTGGTCAGGCGCGTGACGAGCGAGGAGCTCGAGAACTCATCGATGTTGGCAAAGCTGAACGTCTGGATCTTGTAGAACAGGTCGTGACGCAGGTTCTTGGCGAAGCCGCAACTCGCATGGCTGCAGGTGACGCCGGCAGCGGCACCGAAAGCAAGCGACGTCAGCGCGATGAGCACCAAAAAGCCTGCGGTGGGAAGCATCTGGGCGACGGTGGCACCGTCTTTGATGGCGTCGATCATGTCGGCGGTGATAAACGGGATCATCATTTCGCAGAGCACCTCGCCAAGCACCAGCAGCGGCGTGGCGATCGTGACCGTCTTGTAATCGCGGATGCTTCCCATGAGGGTTTTAATCATCCAGTTCCTCCCAGGTTACGCGGATTTTTTCGAGCATCTCGGCGAGCTGTTCGCGCTCGTCGTGCGTAAGGGCGCTAAAGGCCTGTTCCCTAAAGCGAATGCGGGCTGCCTGCTCAACACGGGCCTTTTCCCATCCCGCTTCGGTCAGGCGGATGGTGAGCTGCCGACGGTCTTTGGGATTGCGACTGCGCTCGATAAGACCGCCCAGTTCGAGCTTGGACAGAATCTCGGAAAGGGACCCTGGCTTGAGGTCGAAGTGCATGCCGAGCTCCTGTTGGGACAGCTCGCCGGTCGGCTGCTTGGCGAGTAGGCAGACAATAGGCGCCTTGCCAGATATGCCGCCGCCGTGAAAATGCATGTAATGGCCGCAAAAACCCAGGCCGCTCAGGATGCGCTTGGCGAGTTTGTCTTCGGCGCTGACCGCTTCGGGTACATCCGCCGGCTGTGACGGGTCGCCGCCGGGCTCGTGCGAACAAAGGTTAAGAGGTTCATCGCACATGAATTAGTGTTGCTCCTTTCTTTAGTTAGGTAGTGGAATTGTTTTGTGCCTAACCAATTTAGGAGTGTGAGAAATCAATGTCAAGGTGCCAAAGTAGTTGTTGCGCGGTTTTACCAAACCGCGCAACGGCTCGACGCTGCAAACCCGCCAGAGCGGCAATCTGCCTTTCAACTTCGGCGGCATGACCAGAAGGTCAATGCCGCCTCGTTTCAAGGCGCCTTGCTCACTCTGGCGGGTTTTCGCTCATATGACCCAATCCGCTGTCAAGAGCCACAATGGCCCCGCCGACCGCTT
>CABUQI010000065.1 GCA_902493545.1 uncultured Collinsella sp.
GCTTGGCCAGCTTGTGGGCGGCGGCATGGGCATGCCCAGGTTCGAGTCCGCCGAGATGGGCAACCTAGAGCTTACCTGGCTCGTCCCTCTGTCGTTGATCGGAACAATCTGCGGCTGGCTGTACTTTGTCTCCGAGCACGCAAGCGAGGCACTGTCCCATGCAATAGAGGGGCGCCCTGTCGTCAAGGCCATGCTGGCCGGTCTGGCGCTCGCCATCTGCGGCACGGTCCTGCCCTACACCATGTTTGCCGGCGAGACCCAGGCCGATGTGCTCATGGAAACCTATCTGACCATTCCCGCCGGCGTGCTTATCGCGACCGGTCTTGTCAAGGCCATGCTGACCCCCGCCCTCATCAACCTTGGTTGGCGCGGCGGCCACTTCTTCCCGGTTATCTTCTCGGGCGTAAGCCTGGGCTATGGCCTGGCCATCCTCACCGGCGCAGATCCGGTCTTTTGCGTCGCCGTCTGCACGGCATCGACGATGGGCGCCGTCATGCGCCAACCCGTTATGGTCGTGGGCTTGTTGCTCATGTGCTTCCCGCTCAAAGGCATCGTCTGTATGATCATCGCCGCCGTCATCGCCGCCGGCATTCCGCTGCCCAAGCCGCTGCGCAAGTAGCACGGTGGCGCACGCCGGGGACATGCCGTTTGCCACGGATTTGCGGGGAGGGGCGGCGATCGCGTCCTTCGTGGATTGAGACTCGCGTGCCTACAGGTCGCGTACTCGATAAACCTTGGTGCTGACGGTGCAGCTGATTGCACATAGCGCGAGGGCCAGCACGGCAATTCCTGCGCACAGATAGCCCAGAACGGCAGGATCGGGATTTGCTCCGGCAATCGACATGAGCCAGTTGCTGATGGGGTTGGAGGAGCTCAACGTGGCCATGGTGCCGCAGCCAAACAGGGCAAACAGGCCAAGGGATAGGCGCAGCGCCTCCATGTGCCCAAATCGAAAGAACAGCGGCTGTGCCAAGAATACCATCATGAGGGAGATGAGCATCGATGCTGCCGAGGCAATTGCGATCTCAAAGATGGTTTGTCCTGTCGAGGCCACGCCAGCGCTGTTGAAGAACGGAAGGGCGATGATGTTCAAAAGCACGGCGGCGCAGGCCATGATGGCCGAGAAGACAACGATGCACAGGTAGCGTGCGCAAATAATGTCTTTGCGCGTGAGAGGCAGCGTTGCCCGATAACGCTCCCATCCGTTTTGATTGTCGAAGCCGGCCAGCGAGCTCATGACCATGATGGGCGACATGGCGCTGACCACACAGGCGCCGGCGCTCGTGCCGGAATCGCCGTCTGTCGCGTTGGCAAGGGTCAATACGACGAATATGAACAGGCCGACGCCCGCGATGCTCGGGAGAAACGAGCGCATGATGGCGGTCTCGGACATAAAGGCGCGTTTCATTTGGAAGCTCCTTTCAGCGTAAGGCGCAGATAGTCATCAATGGTTGCCCGATCGCAGGGAATCTCTGGGAAGGCCTCGAGCGTTTCGCGACGGTTGGGCACGAGTACGTCCACGCTGTAGGCGTGGCGGGCGGCACGGGCACCTTCGACGCAAGCCATAAGCTCGGTGGCCTGTGCCTGAGTGCAGTGGGCGATGCCGGCGCGGTCGGTAATGTCCTCGCGCGGCAGGTCAAAAATGATCGAGCCATTATCGATGCAGATGACGCGATCAGCGGTGCGATCGAGGTCGGACGTAATGTGGCTCGAGAGCAGCACGCTGTGCTGGCCGTCGGCGACAAAGGCAAGCAGCTCATCAAGCAGTTCCTCGCGTGCCATGGGATCGAGGCCCGCGGTGGCTTCGTCCAAAAGGAGTAGCTTGGCATTATGGCTGAGTGCACAGGCAAGCTGCAGTTTCATGCCCATGCCGCGGGAGAGGTCCTTGACCTTTGTCTTGGGATCGAGGCCAAATCGGTCGATGAGGCTGGAGAAGGTGTCGTGGCTCCAGGTGGGGTACGCCGGGCTTACGAGTGCCTCAACTTCGGTCACCTTGAGTGTGGAAGGGAAGGGGCATGTGTCCAGCACGAGGCCGACACGAGTGCGCAAGCAGCACTGCGCTTCATCGGGCGCGCCGGTGCCACAGCGCTGCCCAAACAGGTGCACCTCGCCGGCATCGAGCTTTATAAGCCCGAGAGCAGCTCGAATGGTCGTCGTCTTGCCGGCGCCATTTGCGCCCACAAAGCCGACGATCTGGCCGGGCTCCACAGCGAGCGTGACATCACGCAGCGAAAAACGGTCGCTCACACGGCGTGAGATGCCTTTGAGTTCTAAAAGGTTTTGCATGGTATAGCCTTTCTTGCAGATGGCTACTGCATGGTTTCGGGGGCTACCAGGTCGAGCATCTCGTGCAGTTTGTCGCGCGTGACGCCCAGGGCTTCGGCTTGTTCTGCCGCCTGCGTAAGCAGCTCTTCGATATGGCAGAGCTGGTTTTCGCGCAAGAGCTCTTGGTTGCCCTCGGCGACAAAACAGCCCTTGCCCTGCACGGTGCAGATAAACCCGAGCTGCTCCAGATCGGCGTAGGCGCGCTTGGTGGTGATGACGCTCACGCCCAGGTCGCTCGCGAGTGCGCGGATGCTGGGGAGTTTGGCTCCCGCGGCGAGCGTGCCCGAAAGGATTTGAGCTTTGACCTGCGAGGATATCTGCTCGTAGATGGGCTTGTCGCTCGAATTGGATAGGATAATGTCCACAGCGGCTCCTTAGCTGTTGGGCTACACGTGTATATAACCGGTAAGCACAGTATATATACACTATGCACAGTTATGCAAGAGGCAAATACGGATTGTCCGCTCATTCATTCATCTCAATCTGCAACATCTGGAACCGATTTGGACGGCTACCTGTTACAGATTGAGATTTTGCTGGCGGGCCCCACCTGGTTGTCTCAATCTGTAACATCTGGAGAAGATTTTGGCTGCTAGATGTTACAGATCGAGACATTGGCCACCCGTCTATCCTTATATCTCAATCTGTAACAGATGGACCCGTTTTGAGTGGCTAGATGTTACAGATCGAGATCTTTCTGGGACGCCCACCTGTTTGTCTAAATCTGTAACAGGTAGAGGTTCAAAAACCGTCTAGATGTTACAGATCGAGACAAACTGCTGCGGAGTGTCGCCGTCGACTGCTACCCAAGCTCCATCTGATGAATTTGTCCTGATAGGCGCCCTAGAGCGGGATTTCGCGGCTACAATAGTGCGGTTACAACGACGTAATGCACTCAATGCAAGAAAGGATCCGCATGGCAAGCCTGTCGGATGAAATCTCGTCGCGCCGCACATTCGCGATCATCAGCCACCCGGACGCCGGTAAGACCACGCTTACCGAGAAGCTGCTGCTCTATACCGGCAGTATCCAGACCGCCGGCTCGGTCAAGGGCAAGAGCTCGGCCAAGCATGCCGTCTCGGACTGGATGGACATCGAGAAGGAGCGCGGTATCTCCGTTACCTCCTCGGTGCTGCAGTTCACCTACAACGGCGCCTGCGTCAACATCCTCGATACCCCCGGCCACCAGGACTTCTCGGAGGATACCTACCGTACGCTTATGGCCGCCGACGCCGCAGTCATGGTCATCGACGGCGCCAAGGGCGTCGAGGCCCAGACCAAAAAGCTCTTTAAGGTCTGCACGCTGCGTCATATTCCCATCTTCACCTTTGTGAACAAGCTCGACCACGAGGCTCGCGATCCATTTGAGCTCATGGAAGAGATCGAAAACGTCCTGGGTATCAATACGTATCCCATGAATTGGCCGATCGGCAGCGGCCGCAACTTCCGCGGCGTGTTCGATCGTCAGACCCGTCGCGTCATTGCCTTTGAGGGCGACGGCCACGCCAACGCCACCAAGAAGATCGCCGAGGTCGAGGCCGAGCTGGGCGATCCTTCCATGGACGAGCTCATCGGCGAGGAGAACCATAAGAACCTGATGGACGACATCGAGCTGCTCGATGGCGCCGGCGACGAGCTCGACTTGGATGCCATGGCCTGCGGCAAGCTGAGCCCGGCGTTCTTTGGCTCGGCGCTTACCAACTTTGGCGTGGAGCCCTTCCTCAAGGAGTTCCTGCGTCTGGCCCCGACGCCGCGCGCCTATACCGATACGCTCACCAGCGAACCGGTCGATCCCTGCCGCGACGACTTTAGCGGCTTTGTGTTTAAGATCCAGGCCAACATGGACAAGAACCACCGCGACCGCATCGCCTTTGTGCGCATTTGCTCGGGTAAGTTCGAGCGCGGCATGGATGCCTTTCACGTGCAGGGCAACCGCAAGCTTAAGCTCGCCACGGGCACGTCGATGATGGCCGACGATCGCGCCATCGTGGACGAGGCGTACGCGGGCGATATCGTGGGCCTGTTCGACCCGGGTATCTTTAGCATCGGCGACACTGTGTGCTCCGGCAAGCGCCACGTGCAGTACCCGCAGATCCCGACGTTTGCCCCCGAGATGTTCGCTCGCATTACGCAGGTCGATACGCTCAAGCGCAAACAGTTCGTCAAGGGTATGGAGGAGCTTGCCCAGGAGGGTGCCATCCAGATCTTCCGCGAGCTTGGTGCCGGCATGGAGAGCGTCATCGTGGGCGTGGTCGGCGTGCTGCAGTTTGAGGTGCTCGAGCGCCGCCTCAAGGCCGAGTACCGTGTTGAGGTTCGTCGCCAACCGCTGCCCTATACGGACATTCGCTGGATCCAGAACGACCCCGATACCATCGATATCCCGGGCCTTTCGCTCACGCGCGACACGCTGCGTGTCGAGGACATGCGCGGCGGTAAGCTGCTGCTGTTCACGAGTCCGTGGAACGTGGATTGGGCAACCGACCACAATCCCGACCTTATCCTGTCGGAGTTTGGCAACGTAGCCTTTTAACGCACCAGTGCGGTGGCCCTGCGGGGCCGCCGCGCCGATTGCTTGCCTGATGCCGCGTGAGCGGCTATCATACCCACCGTCGTCTCAAGACCGGGGCGTCCGAGCAGTTCGGGTCCGATATCCTGCTCGTTAAACCTAAAACCAAAGGAGTACATAATGATCAAGAAGGTCATGGAGGACTATAAAGTCCTGTTGCGGAGCATTCCCGCGGCAACGGTTTCGCTGTTTTTCGTGAGCGTCATCATGATGAACCTGCTGGCCAACAAAGAGCTTATCAGCCTGCCGTATCTGGCACTCGATTGCGGCTTTGTGGTGAGCTGGGTTTCTTTTTTGTGCCAGGACATGATCTGCAAGCGTTTTGGCGCCAAGGCGTCCATCAAAATCTCTATCCTCGCGCTGCTGGTCAACCTCGCCGTGAGCCTGTGCTTTTGGGCGTGCTCGCTCACGCCCGGCATGTGGGGCGCTTACTACGACACGGGCATGATCGAGGTCAACAACGCCCTTAACGCCACCATCGGCGGCACCTGGTACGTGGTGTTGGGCTCTTCGCTGGCAATGCTCGTTTCTGCCGTGGTTAACTCCACGCTCAACCAGTCGCTCGGCCGTATGCTCAAAAAGAATAACTTTGCGAGCTTCGCCTTCCGCTCCTATGTGTCTACGGGCGTTGGCCAGTTTATCGACAACCTGGTCTTTGCCATTGTGGTGAGCCACACGTTCTTTGGTTGGACCTGGGTGCAGGTCCTTATGTGCTCGCTGACGGGTGCCGTCGCCGAGCTGCTGTGCGAGGTCTTCCTGAGCCCCGTGGGCTACAAGGTTGTGCGCGGCTGGGAGCGCGAGAATGTGGGCTCCGAGTACCTCGAGCGCCACGCAACCGCCTAAGGAGCAAGTATGCGGGTTTTGATCACGGGCGCTTCGGGCGGTATCGGAGCCGCGTGCGTGCAGCGCTTTTTGGATGAGGGCCACGAGGTCGTGGGCTTTGATCTGCTGTCGCCGGCGATCGAACACGAGCGCTACCGCCATCTGATCGTTGATGTCCGCGAGCCGGACTCGTTTCCAAGCGACCTTGAGCCTCAGGTAATCGTGAACGTTGCCGGTACGCAGGATTCGGCCGACGATATCGCCGCCAACCTGTGTGGCACCATCAATGTGACCGAGCGCTACGCCTTTGTGGGGGAGGGGCTCGCCGCCAAGCCTGCGCCGGCCATCAAATCCGTGGTCAATGTGGGGTCGGCGAGCGGGCATACGGGATCGGAGTTTCCCGCCTATGCCGCCAGCAAGGGCGGCGTTATCGCCTACACCAAGAACCTTGCAAACCGCCTGGCACCGCAGGCCATCGCCAACAGTGTGGACCCGGGTGGCGTTATAACGCCGCTCAACCGTTGCGTGATGGAAGACGAGCACCTGTGGAACCAGATTATGGAGCTCACGCCGCTTAAGCGCTGGGCCACCGCCCAAGAGATCGCCGAGTGGATCTACTTTGTGGGCGTGACCAACCGGTTTATGACCGGGCAGAGCCTGCTGATCGATGGCGGCGAGGCCGGCCGCACACAATTTATTTGGCCCGAATAGGAAACGCGCCCGATGGAAAGCCGTCGGGCGCGTTTTTGATGTATCGATTTTTAGCCGAGGCAAGTCCAGTTGACGGGGGTCGAGCCGTGCTGTTCGAGTAGCCGATTGGCAGCGGAGAAGGGGCGCGACCCCATAAAGGCGGGGAGTTCTGCCGTGGCACGGTTGGCCGAAAGCGGCGAGGGGTGCGTGGAGGCCAGACAGAACTTGTCGGTTGCCTTGCCCGTGCCAGTTGCGACGAGCTTACCTTCGACCATCTGCTGGGCAAAGCGGCCCCATGCCAAAAAGACTACCGGCTGGGGCAGCTGGCAGCAGCGTTCGATAATGTAGTCGGTGAGCGTGCTCCAGCCCAGCTTGGCGTGCGAGTTCGCGGCATGCTCGCGCACGGTGAGCGTAGTGTTGAGAAGCAGGACGCCCTGTTGTGCCCATGGCGTTAGGTCTCCTGTGGCGGGAATGGGGTAGCCCAGATCGGCATTGAGTTCCTTGTAAATATTGCGCAGGCTCGGCGGCAACTTGGTTTGCGTCGCGGGGACCGAGAACGACAGCCCCATGGCCTGGTTGGGTCCGTGATAGGGGTCTTGACCCAAGATGACAACCTTGACCTGGTCGGCCGGCGTGTAGGCGAGGGCATTGAGGATGTCGTCTTGTGCCGGGTAGAT
>CABUQI010000066.1 GCA_902493545.1 uncultured Collinsella sp.
ATAAATGCAGACAATTCAATGACTATGGGCGCGGGTTTTATTGCACGCCACATGAGGAAATGGCGATGGAATGGGCATGCCGGACCGAGTCTGATGGCGTTGCCAATCGATATGAGCTTGATTTAGATAGCCTTTCGGTCTTGGATTTGGAGTCTGGGGAGTTTTCAATCCTCAATTGGCTTGCAATTCTGGCGAACAACAGAGAGTTCAATGTTTCGACGCCAGTAGCACGCGAGGGGCTTCGCTATCTACTTGATAACTGTTTAATTGATACATCTCCTTATGACGTAATTCGAGGCTATCGTGCAGACGATTCCTATTTCTCGTTTGCAAGACAGTTTGTCAACGGCATGATCTCGCTCAGGCAATTGCAGCGCATTATGTTTTTGGGGGATTTGGGCATTCAATATGCGCTTATGAGTGAGCGTGCGTTCTCGGCGATTAAGTTCCGCGATTGGAAGCAGGCTTCGGGAGCTGAGTTTTATCCCAAACGATTTGAGCGAGAACAGAACGCTCGACGAAAGTACCTGGATACGGTAAACGGATTTGACTCTGATGGTGTCGACATTAGGGATTTGATGGCAGGGAGGGTTGATTTAAATGATCCAAGAGTTAACGGATCGTGGGCCGAGTAGGACATATCCCGTCTATTACCTTGAGGACGCAATGAACAACCTCGGGGATTGCTTCGACTATGCCGTTAACGATTACGGAGCAGAAGGATCGGAAGTTGCTGAACTCTTTTGCCTGAGCGGCGTAGCTCGCGAGTTCGAACGCGGCAACGCATGGGTAGTGTCGGGAAAGTCGGGCGTTGAACTATTTGCGCTCATCTCCGAAAGATCTGGTTACCAAACAGGGTCGATGCCAGATCGGACCTACCGATTTGAGAAGACACCAGAATATTGGACGGGCTGGATACTGGCATATTTGCAGTGGCGCCTAGGGGGATCGTTCGAAGATCTGCTTCATGTTGTTCCATTTGATGCGCTGCGAAACCTGTACTACCCCTGGCATGAGGCCTCGGAGGAGCGCGTGGCGCGCCTTGTCTGTGATATGGCGAAGAAGGCGCCGCGTCAGACTAAACTGGCGCTAGCAAGAAAGAGGATTAAAAAAACCCAACAAGACCTGGCATACGAATCGGGTGTATCGCTCCGTTCAATCCAAATGTACGAACAGCGCCAGCGAAACATCAACGAAGCCTCGGTAACGACAGTGAGGGATATTGCAAAAGTCCTACACTGCAACATCGAAGACCTCCTAGAACCAGTCTTCGAATACAAAGAAACAAGCGCAGCGTAAACCAAGCGCACAGGCGAAGCCTGTCACTAGTAAGTGCCCCTACCTAGCAAGAGCCCCTACCAATAAAAAGCAACTATCAGCCCGGCGCTTTTACAGAGTGTAGGTCCCTGTAGCCGCCGCCAGCGAAGTGAACGTAGGGGAGGCCAGGGGCTTTGCCCCCAAATCTTTCCGCAGGACGGCAGGACCCCCGCCGCACGAAGTGCGCAGCGGGGGTCCTGCCATGTCCGAGGACGATTTGGGGGCAAAGCCCCTGGCCTCCCCGGCGAGTATACGGGACGGCGACTACAGGTATTCGATCTGGGCGCCTTCCGTGTCGCACGTCAGAATATGCGTATCGCACTTGGGGAACTGCTCGCGCAGCTTGACCTGCAGGAACTTTGCCACGATGGTGTCGTCGGTCACAGCCATGAGGGTCGAGCCGGAGCCACTGATCCAGATGGTCTTGGCGCCTCCGTTAAGGCAGGTGTCGCGCACGGCGTTGTAGTCGGGGATGAGGCGGCGGCGATAGGGCTCCTGGATACGGTCGTCGTTGGCGGCGGCAATCAGGTCAAGGTCGCCGGTCTCCAGGCCGCGCGTCATGCCGGCGATGCGGCCCATTTGCCATACGGCGGTGGAGAGTGGAATCTCCTGCGGCACAACCTTGCGCGCTTCGCTCGTATGCACCTCGTAGGGCGGAATCACGGTAATAAAACGCAAGCGATCGCTCACCTCGTAGCGCAGGCACTGGGGGAGCGAATCGGTCGGCGTAAAGGAGCAGACGGCGCCGCCCAGGATAGCGGGGGCGACGTTATCGGGATGGCCCTCGACCTCGGTGGCAATGCGGACGAGCTCGGCGCGGTCGACGGTGTGGCCCGTCAGCGCGGCGGCCGCCATGATGCCAGCGACGACGCAGGTGGAGCTGGAACCCAGGCCGCGGGCGACGGGCACATCAGTTTGAATGTCGATGGCAACGGGGAAAGCCGACTCGCCCCATGCGGCCAGTGCATCCACAAAGCTCACGTAGACCAGGTTATTCTCGTTTTGGAACTCCTCGGGGCAGCCCGTGATGGTGAGCTTGTCGGCGCGCTCGAAGGTGAAGTGCGAGTAGAGGCTGACGGCCATGCCGAGGGTGTCGTAGCCGATGCCTAGGTTTGCGCTCGTGGCGGGGACGGTGATCTTGATCATTGTTGTTGGTCCTCCTGGGGGTCGGTTTCACGCTTGCTCCGCTGCTCGGACAGTCCTGCTCGCACGAAGGCCACATTTAGTGGCCTTCGGCTCGTGCGGAACTCGCGACGGAGCAAGCGTGAAACCGACCTACGCCGTCTCCTCACCGCGCTGGGGAGCCAAATTAAAAGAAAGTGCGCCGGCTTTCGCCGGCGCCTTATAGGGGGTTTTAGTTGGTAGCCATCTTTTTTGCTGCAGACTCTACGTAGTTGGCCATGTCGGCAACGTCGCAGACGTCTTCGAAGCGGACGGGCTTGGACTCGAGTTCGGCGAGTTGTGCCGGTGCGACCGTATTGGTGGCCTGCTCGAGCACGCGCATGGCCTCAAAGTCGTCCTCGGGAACGTTAAGGCCCAGGGCGTCGCAGCAGGCGCGCGGGAACTTGTAGGGGCTTGCGGTCGAAAGCAGCACGCGGGCCTTGGTGCCCTCGGCGGGGGCGACCTTTTCAAAGACGTGATAGCCGCAAGCGGTGTGCGGGTCGATCACATAGCCGTTTGCATCCCAGCAGTTCTTGATGGCAGCGCGGACCTCGTCCTCGCTGGCCCAACCGCAGCCAAAGACGCTCTGAATCTTTGCCAGCAGGTCGGCGGGAACCTCGTAGCGACCAGTCTGTGCCAGCTGCTCCATAAGGCCGGCAACGAGTTCGCAGTCGCCATTGGACAGGAAGTAGAGCATGCGCTCGAGGTTGGAGCTGATGAGGATGTCCATCGACGGCGAGATGGTCGTGAAGAACGGGCGGTTGCGGTCGTAGACGCCGGTGGTCAGGAAGTCGGCAAGCACGTTGTTCTTGTCGCTCGCCACGACGAGCATGGCGACGGGCAGACCCATGCGCTTGGCGTAGTAGCCGGCCAAGATATCGCCAAAGTTGCCGGTCGGTACGCAGAACTCCACGGCGTCGCCGGCCTCGATGGCGCCGGCGCGCAGCAGCTGCGCATAGGCGGCAAAGTAGTAGACGACCTGCGGCACCAGGCGGCCGACGTTGATGGAGTTGGCGCTCGAAAGCACCGTGCCGGCGGCCTCAAGACGCTCGGCCAGCTCCTTATCGGCAAAGATGCGCTTGACGGCACTCTGGGCGTCGTCGAAGTTGCCGCGGATGCCGCAGACGGCGACGTTACCGCCCTCCTGGGTGGACATCTGCAGGTTCTGGACGCGGCTGACCTTGCCCTCGGGATAAAAGACGGTGATGGCCGTGCCCGGAGCGTCGGCAAAACCGGCGAGTGCGGCCTTGCCGGTGTCGCCCGACGTGGCGGTGACGATCATGATGCGCTCGGCGCCGCCGTCCTTGGCGGAAGTGCGGGCCATCAGGCGGGGGAGCATCTGCAGGGCGACGTCCTTAAAGGCACTCGTGGGGCCGCCAAAGAGCTCCATCACATAGGTCTGAGGGGCGTCAGCGCCCGGCGCAGCGTCGAGTTTGACGAGCGGCGTAACCTCTTCACTCGCGAACGTGCCGCGGTATGCCTCGTCGACACACGCCGAAATTTCTTCGGCCGTGTAATCATTCAGTAACATTCCCAACACATCTTGAGCGATTTCAAAGTACGATTTATCTGCAAGCGAGCTGATATCGACCTGCTGGGTGCCGAGCTCGTCCGAGACAAACAAACCCCCGTCGGGAGCGATGCCGGTGCGGATTGCCACCTTACTTGAGCACGATAAAGTGCGTCCTCGTGTACTATGATAAGTTCCCATATAACAGTGCTCCTCGGATGCCGTGGTCCCAATCGGTGAACCCATGGTATCAGAGCACGCAAAACAGGTTTGCAGAGGCTTTTAGAAAGGTAACCTCCACGCCATGATAAAAATTGCCAAGTTTGGCGGCTCGTCGGTCGCCGACGCCGAACACTTCAAGAAGATCAAGGCCATCGTCGATGCCGACCCTGCCCGCCGTTTCGTGGTGGTTTCCGCCTGCGGTCGCCGCTTTAAGGGCGACACCAAGGTGACCGACCTGCTCTACCTGGTTAACGCGCACGTTAAGTATCACGTGTCGTGTGAGGAGCTGCTCGAGGACATTGGCCAGCGCTATTTTGATATCGCTGACGAGCTGGAGCTCACCTATCCCATCCGCGAGGAGTTCGCGGCCTTTGCCGAGCGCGCCCGCTCGGGCGGCTACTCTACCGAGGAGCTCGTGAGCCGTGGCGAGTACTTCACCGCTCGCCTGATGGCGGAGTACCTGGGCCTGCCGTTCCTGGACGCCGCGACGGTTGTGGCGTTCCATCATGACGGTACGCTCAGCATGAATCGCACCTCCGAGCTGGTGCAGGAGTACGGCCAGCAGGGCGGCTTTGTTATGCCCGGTTTCTACGGCGCGACGCGTGAGGGCCAGATCAAGCTGCTCGACCGTGGCGGCGGCGATATTTCCGGCTCGATCTTGGCTAAGTGCCTGGGTGCCGACCTGTACGAGAACTGGACCGACGTCTCGGGCTTCTATTCTGCCGATCCGCGTATTGTTCCCGAGGCTCAGCCCATTGCGCGCGTTACCTACGAGGAGCTGCGCGAACTTTCGTACATGGGTGCAAGCGTCCTGCACGAGGAGGCTGTGTTCCCCGTGCGCGAGGCCGGCATTCCGCTGGTCATCAAGAACACCAATGCGCCGCAGGACCCCGGCACCATCATTAGCGAGACGGCTGATGAGGGCGAGGCGGAGCCCATCATTACCGGCGTGACCGGCAAGCGCGGCTTTGTTGCCATCAACGTTGCCCGCGACCGCACCAAGCCCCGCGTTGGCTTTATGCGCCGTGCACTTTCGGTGTTCGAACGCTATGACGTTTCCGTCGAACACATGCCCACCGGTGTCGATCGCTTTGGCGCCGTGGTGCAGGAGCAGGATGTGCACGACTCGCTGTACTCGCTCGTGGGCGACATTCAGCAGGAGGTCGAGCCGCTCGAGATCGAGGTTGTCGAGGGCCTGGCGCTCATCGCGACCGTCGGCCGTAACCTGCGTGGCCGCGCAGGTATCTCGGGCCATCTGTTTGGCATGCTTGGCCAGGCCGGCGTGAGCGTGCGTATGATTTCGCAGAGCTGTGACGAGATCAACATTATTATCGGTGTCGAGGAGAAGGACTTCGACCTGGCGATTCAGACCATCTACCGTGCCTTCTCCGACGAGAACGGCATTGTGAAGGTCTCCGATTTGGAAGCTCCTGCGCCGGTCGATCCCGCTCTGGCTGTGCTCCGCAAGTAGCTGCCGTCCCGGTGCATTTTTGGGACAAGTGCCAAAAATCTACGGCGGGGCGTTTCGTTTCGGTTTCGTTTCGACGGGGCGGGTTTCGTGTCCGCCCCGTTTTTGTATACACTGGCAACAATAATCAGCCTGCTCGGCGTGCGGGCAAAAGCCAAAACATTTAAAGGGGGAAGCATGAAACAGTACACGGTTGCTATTTTGGGCGCGACGGGAGCCGTGGGCACCCAGATGCTCGAGTGCCTCAACGAGCAGGAGTTTCCGGTTGGCAAGCTCAAGCTGTTGGCAAGTGCACGCTCCGCGGGCAAGACCGTTGAGTTCCGCGGCGAGCAGATCGTGATCGAAGAGGCTTGCCCCGAGGCCTTTGAGGGCTGCGACATTGTGCTCGGAGCCGCCGGCGACGATATCGCGAAGGAGCTGCTGCCCGAGGCCGTCAAGCGCGGCGCCGTCGTGGTCGACAACAGCCATGCCTTCCGCATGGATCCCGAGGTGCCGCTGGTCGTGCCCGAGATCAATGCCGACGACATCAGGTGGCATCACGGCCTTATCGCCAACCCCAACTGCGCGACCATCATCGGCCTGGTTCCCACGTGGCCGTTGCATCAGCTCGCCGGTGTGAAGCGCATGATCGTCTCGACGTATCAGGCGGCTTCGGGTGCCGGTGCTCCCGGTATGGCCGAGCTCGAGGCTCAGCTGGCCGCCCTGGGCCGCGGCGAGGAGATTCCCGAGCCGCGCGCGTTTGCCGCCCAGCTGGCGAGCAACCTGATTCCGCAGATCGGCGGCGTCAAGGAGGAAGGCTTTACCTCCGAGGAGATGAAGCTGCAGAACGAGGGCCGCAAGATCATGCACCTGCCCGAGCTGCGCGTGAACTGCACCTGCGTGCGCGTGCCCGTGCTGCGTTCGCACTCCGAGAGCATTACGCTCGAGTTTGAGCGCGATATTACGGTTGAGGAGGCCCGTGCTGTGCTTGCTACCGCTCCCGGCGTCAAGCTGGTTGACGATATGGCTGCCGAGGATGCACACGACCGCTTCCCCATGCCGATGGACACCTCCGACCAGGACCTGATTTGGGTCGGCCGCGTGCGCCGCGACATCTCGAACCCCGAGGCTGCGCGCGGCATCACCTTCTGGTGCTGCGGCGACCAAATCCGTAAGGGCGCGGCAACCAACGCCGTCCAGATCGCTAAGCTGCTCTGCGAGTAGTGTGACCTGTCCGGCGGGGGCCGGGCTTAGTTTTCAGAACGTCCTCGACCATGTGTGGCGCCTTGTCCTGCTCCTTCGGAGCCGCGGACAAGGCGCCACACTGGTCTGCGGAGTGTTCTGAAAACTAAGCCCGGC
>CABUQI010000067.1 GCA_902493545.1 uncultured Collinsella sp.
AAGCGGTCGGCGGGGCCATTGTGGCTCTTGACAGCGGATTGGGTCATATGAGCGAGCGGGTCGCATTTGAGACAAGGTGACGTGAAACGAAAGGGCGCTGACCTTCTGGTCGCGCCCTTGAAGTTGAACGTCAGATTGTCCAAATGCGGCCCGCGCAGCGTCGAGCAGTTACGCGGTTCGTAGAACCGCGTAACTACAAAATGAGCATCGCGTCGCCAAAGCTGAAGAAGCGATAACGTTCTTCGATGGCAGCGGCGTAGGCATCCATGATCTGGTCGCGGGTGGCAAGCGCGCTTACGAGCATCATGAGCGTGGAGCGCGGCACATGGAAGTTCGTGATCAGCGCATCGACCACGTGATAGGTCGAGCCGGGCATGAGGTAAAGCTGCGTCGTGGCGTTCTCGCGCACCACGATGTCACCGCGGCCAAGCGTATCGGCCCCGTCCTCGCGGCCTTCAAAATAGCGCGCCGTCACGGCCGGATCGGACACCGGCGCGTCCGTGTCAAACGCGCTCTCGAGCGAGCGCACCGCGGTAGTGCCGACGGCGATCACACGATGGCCCTCGGCCTTGGCCTTATGCACGGCGTCGACAACCTCCTGCGACACGTGGTAGCGCTCGGTGTGCATGACGTGCTGCGTAGGGTCGTCCTCCTCCACCAAGCGGAAGGTATCGATGCCCACCTCGAGCTCGACGGCGGCAAACTTGGCACCCTTGGCCTCGATAGCGGCCATGAGCTCAGGAGTAAAATGCAGACCCGCCGTAGGAGCGGCAGCCGAGTGCTCCTCCTTCATGGCGTAGACGGTCTGGTACTTCTCGGGATCGCCCTCGTAATCGGTAATGTAAGGCGGCAGCGGCACGTGGCCGGCAGCATGGATGGCCTCGTCGAGCGTGCGCGGATCGCCGGCGGCATTGCAACCGGCCGGCTCAAAACGCACCAGTCGGCCGCCGCGGCTATCGGTGACAAAGTCGACGACCTCGGCCGTCAGCACCACGGGAGCCCCCTCGGGCGCATGGGCGCCGCCCGCACGATACTCAATCTGAGCACCGGGCTTCAGGCGCTTGCCCGGCTTGACCAGGCACTCCCAGACGTGACCCAGCGGGTCAACATCCTCGCGGCGCTTGAGCAGCAGCGTCTCGACCACGCCGCCCGAGCCCGTCTTGCGACCGATCAGACGGGCCGGCATCACACGCGTCTGGTTGATGACGAGCACGTCGCCCGGTTCGATATAGTCGATGATGTCACGGAAGATGCGGTGTTCAACGGTACCGCCGTGCTCCAGCGGCGTTCCCGCCTGGGAGCCCTTGCGATCAACCACTAGCAGGCGGCAGGAGTCGCGAGGCTCAGCAGGAGCCTGGGCGATAAGCTCTTCGGGCAGGTTATAGTCAAAATCATCGGTACGCATAGACACGTCGGATTCTCCTTATATAGCTAAAGTCCGCTCTACATCCTAGCAGGCTGACGTCACAAGTGAACTACTTTTTGGCGGCTTTGCGCTCGTCGCGGATGCGGGCGCGGTCCATGGCCGCCTCGACAGCCGAGAAGCGGCAACCACAGTAGTTCTGCCGATACATGCCAAGCTCGCGCGAACGGCGTGTCGCCTCGGGGTAATACGGGCGAAAATCGCGAATCACCGGGGTGAGCCCATGTGCCGCCGCCAAGCGCTCAAGCACGTCATTGCAGGTATCGAACAGCTGATACGGCGAGACGGCGAGCGTCGTGCCCACAAACTCAAACCCGCGCTCCTGGGCCACGCGGCACGCCTCGGCCAAGCGCAGGGCATAGCACGCGCGACAGCGACGAGGCCGATCGGCGCCCAGCGGTGCCACGCCGGCCTCCCAGCGCTCACGGTCCTCCCCCGCCTCGATTAGCTCGATGTCGCCATCGGCACACCACCGGCGCAGCTCGTCTAGGCGACGCTGCCATTCATCGCGCGGTTGAATATTGGGGTTGGTCCAGCAAATCGTGGGCTCAAACCCCTCCTCGCGCAGCAGGCGAACCGGCTCAAGCGAGCATGGTGCACAGCACGCATGCAGCAACAACGACTTCATCGACATCTCCTCACCCAAAAAAGCGCACGCCAAAGGACGTATCCTCGCAGGCGACAATGCGGCGGTCGCGCAAAATGGTCCGCACGTAATACCAGTCGCCCACACAGCCCGACAAATGCAAGCCGGCCGCCAGGTAGCACAGCAGTGGATAGCCCGAAAACACAAACCCCAGGGTAAACGCTGTCGTCACAACAACCGTCGGCGCCAGGCAAATCGCCATATACCGCCGGCGCGAATACACAATCCTCTCGGCGCAGGCATAAATCATGCACGTCTCACGGTTCGCTCCAAAAGTCACGTGCGCACCCGCGGGCGCAAACAACTTAAAGAACGCTGCATGCACCAGCTCGTGCACGGCAAATGAAGCCGCCGAAACCGCAGTCAAGCCGACCATCCAGCCCAAGATAGCCATCCAGCCGCCCGCGTCAGCCGCATCCAAGTCTGCAGGCCCGCCCAGCAGCATAAACACCGGCACCAGGCACACGGCAAACACGCCGACTACGACCATCCCCCACACGAAGCAAGCGTGCAGAAAATCCTCGTCCTCAAACGCATGTATGTTGGAAATCTCATTCATAGCATCTTAGGATAGCGCCCCTGCCACGCACCCGCCCGCATGTGCGATAATGTCGAACGATATGCACGAATTGACCACCGCGCCGCCGAGCCCCGCGCCCGGCCGCGCCCTCACCATATGCGAAGGAGTCCCATGGCATCCAAATACTCCATGAACGACCGTCCCAGCTGGCCTCGCCGCGCCATCGTTACCGCCGGCGAGCCCTACGGCAACAAGGGCCTTCACTTTGGCCACGTTGGCGGCGTCTTTGTCCCTGCCGACTTCTTTGCCCGCTTCCTGCGCGACCGCCTGGGCCGCGAGAACGTCATCTTCACGTCGGGCACCGACTGCTATGGCTCGCCCATCATGGAGAGCTACCGCAAGCTCAAGGAGAACGAGGGCTACGACAAGTCCATTAGCGAGTATGTCGAGTCCAATCACTCCCGCCAGGCCGCGACCCTCAACAACTACAACATCAGCTGCGACATCTACGGCGGCTCGGGCCTTGAGCCGGCTGCGCAGATTCACAACGAGGTGACCGCCGAGATTATCAAGCGCTTGCACGAGCAGGGCACCATCTCCAAGCGCTCCACGCTGCAGTTCTACGATGCCAAAGCCGGCACGTTCCTCAACGGCCGTCAGGTGATCGGCCGCTGCCCCATCCAGGGCTGCAAGTCCGAGAAGGCCTATGCCGACGAGTGCGACCTGGGCCACCAGTTTGAGCCCGAGGAGCTCATCGCGCCCAAGAGCCAGCTCACCGGCGAGGTGCCCGAACTGCGCCCGGTCGACAACCTCTACTTTGACCTGCCGGCCTACCTCGACTTTATGAAGACCTACACCGCCAAGCTCGCCCAGAACCCGCAGGTTCGCTCCGTGGTCTCCAAGACCATGGAGGAGTGGCTGCTGCCGGCTCAGCTCTACATCCAGAACAAGTTCCGCGAGGCCTTCGACGCCGTCGAGGACCAGCTGCCCGAGCACACCGTGCTGGAGCCCGAGGGCAACAAGAGCAGCTTTACCGTCACCTTCCCCAGCTGGAAGGAGCGTGACGACGCTCATGCGGTGCTCGCCAACGGCGGCGTGCGCTTCCGCAGTGGCAAGGCGCTCGTGCCCTTCCGCATCACCGGCAACATCGACTGGGGCGTTCCGGTGCCCGAGGTCGACGGCGTCTCCGACGTCACCTGCTGGTGCTGGCCCGAGAGCCTGTGGGCACCCATCAGCTACACCCGCACCGTGCTCGCACGCGATGCCAAGGCCGCCGGCGTGACCGAGGGCGTCGCCGCCCAGGATGCCGCCCTCATGGGCGAGCCCGCTGCCGATTCCACGCAGGTACCCGCACCCACCTACCAGCACAGCTCGCTCGACTGGCGCGACTGGTGGTGCTCTGACGACGCTCAGATCTACCAGTTCATCGGTCAGGACAACATCTACTTCTACTGCATCGCGCAGACCGCCATGTGGGAGGCCCTGGGCTGGAACCTCACGCAGAGCACCGTCAGCGCCTGCTACCACCTGCTCTACATGGGCAAAAAGGCCAGCTCGTCCTCGCAGACGCCTCCCCCGCCGGCAGACGACCTGCTCAACCACTACACCTGCGAGCAGATGCGCGCGCATTGGCTGTCGCTCGGCCTGTCCGAGAAGCCGGTGAGCTTTAGCCCCAAGGCATACGACACCCGCGTGACCAGCAAGGACAAGGACGGCAACGAGGTGCGCGCCTGCGACGACAAGCGCGTTATCGATCCGGCCCTTAAGGAGAGCGCCCTTTTGACCGGCGTCTTCAACCGCCTGGCCCGCAGCTGCTTCTACGGCGTCGCCGTCAAGGAGGGCGACGAGAGTCCCTATCGCAACGGCTGCATCCCCGCCGGTGCCGCCTCCGCTACCGTGGTCGAAGCCGCCGAGCAGGCAGCTCTCGCCTTTGAGCAGGCCATGTACAAGTTCGAGACGCACCGCGCGCTCGCCGTGTGCGACGACTACCTGCGTGCCGCCAACAAGCGCTGGAGCGACGCCTCCAAGGCCGCCAACAAGTTCGAGGGTAACGAGGCAAACGCCGCGATGAAGCAGGCCCTCGTCGACGCCTTTACCGAGCTGCGCGTAGCAACCGTCCTGATGCACGGTATTGTGCCGGCCGGCTGCGAGCTCATCTGTGAGTACTTCGACGTCGATCCGGTCGCCTTCTTTAGCTGGGATAACATCTTTGCCTCCACGGACGAGTTTGTGGAGAGCCTGGGCGAGAAGCCCGGCGAGCACCGCGTGAAGCCGCTGCCCCCGCGCTTCGATTTCTTCAGCAAGCACGAGAGCCAGTACTAAAACACTCGACATGTAATGGAATGGGAAGGAAAGACGGATGTCCAAGCCGCGTCGTCGTAAGCAAAAAAAGCAGGTTAAACCCGAGCTCAAGCTTAGGCAGTTTGCTGCCACCGAGCTTTCCGACCAGCTTGCCGCCCAACACTCCGCCGCCGACCTGCCGCGCTTTATGGTCGACACGGTCGCCGGCGTCTATGCCCTCACCGATGCCGAGCTCATGATCGAGGGCTTTGGCGCCGCAGCCGCACGCCCGGTCACGCTGCGCGCCAACACGCTCAAGGCGACCGCCGAGGACATCGCTGCGGCGCTCGATGCAGCCGGCATCGCCCACAACCCCGTCGCCTGGTACCCAGATGCCTTTATCCTGCCCGAGGCCCAGGTTTCCGATCTGTGGGACCTCGACATCTACCGCAACGGCAAGATCTACTTGCAAAGTCTGTCGTCCATGATGCCGCCTTTGGTATTAGGCGCTCAGGCCGGCGAGGACATCTTGGACATGTGCGCAGCCCCCGGCGGCAAGACGACGCAGATCGCCGCCCTCACCCAGGGACAGGCGCACCTCACCGCCTGTGAGATGAGCATTCCCCGCGCCGAAAAGCTCGAAGCTAACCTCCACCGCCAAGGCGCAAAAAACGTGCCCGTCATGCGCATCGACGCACGCGAGCTCGACGAGTTCTTCCGCTTTGACCGCATCCTGCTCGACGCCCCCTGCACCGGCACGGGCACCGTCATCAGCGGCAACGAGAAAAGCCTGCGCGGCCTGACCGAGCAGCTGCTCGTCAAGTGCGCCCGCTCGCAGCGCGCGCTTCTGGACCGCGCCATGGGAGCCCTCAAACCGGGCGGCACGCTCGTCTATTCCACCTGTTCGATCTTGCCGCAGGAAAACGAGGACGCCCTGCAAGAGGCCCTCGACAAGCACATGGACTGCGAGCTCATCCCCCTCGACGGCACGCCGAGCGAAAGCGAAACGCGCCGTGCCCAGGATGCCGGCGAGGAGCCGCATATCGAGAGCAACGCTCTCACCGAGGCCATCGCCGCCGGCCACGTCTCGTCCGTCGCCAACGGTATGCCCGGCACGCTGACCATTCCGCCTAGCCGCGACTTTGAGGGCTTCTACATTGCCCTGATCCGAAAACGCAGCTAGCGCACGGATCAAAAACTCAACAAGCTATCTCCGTGCGCGTTTGCCCTGCTGGTCGCGATGCTGTTTAAGCATCGCGCGCTCCTTGCGTTCGGCCCTTTTGCCCTTAATGGCCGTGACCACAAAGTAGATGACCGCGGCGGCAACGATTGCGGCCACACACAGGCCGATCGAGCCAAACATTGCTGTCAATTCCATACCGCGTCACCTCTCTTTTAAACGGGACTTTCAAGATAGCACCTCGATCCCCGCCACCACAGCTCCTTCACGTTCGCCGGCCCTTCGGTCTAACGGATGGCGCGGCGGGGAAAAATCAACTCGTCAAACGATTTAGCAAGCACAACGCTGTCGGCACCCCGCCGGCCACCATCGCATAGAATCGAGCCCCCATGGATACTCTCAACGATTTGAACGAGCGCGTCGACGCCTTTGTCGGCACCAGCTCCTTCGACGCGCCTGCCGCGACTAACGACCAGACCCCCATCGATGTTCCCGCCGAGGTTCACGAGGACATCGTCGCCTCGGTCGATTTTTCCGAGGTCGAGCTCGCAGACGAGTTCACCGAGCCCCAAGTAGCCGTCACGCCCAACGGCCTGCTCCCTATGGAGCCCCTGCCCATCGACGGACGCCTGCGCAAGGCTGCCCTTCGCATGCCCGACGAGATCGAGGAGGCCAGCGGCTTCACGCTCTTTGGCCGACGCATCAAGTCGCTCATTTACACCACCGACGTCGCGGTTATCCGCAACTCCAACGCCGATGCCGTCTTTGCGGTCTACCCTTTCACGCCGCAGCCCGCCATTACGCAAGCGCTGCTGACCGTCGCCGAGTGCCCGGTCTTTGTAGGCGTGGGCGGCGGAACTACGACCGGTAAGC
>CABUQI010000068.1 GCA_902493545.1 uncultured Collinsella sp.
TCGACAATGCCGCCCGCGAGCCCGAGATCGTCGATCTCGCCAACATGCTCAACGAAATGGGCGCCAAGATTGTCGGCGCCGGTACGCCTGTCGTGACCATCGAGGGCGTGGAGGAGCTGCATCCCGTTACCCATCGCGTGGTGGGCGACCGTATCGAGGCCGGTACCTTTATCGTTGCCGGTGCGTTGATGGCCGACGATTGCGGTGTCGACGTCACAGGCTTTTGCCCCATTCACTTGGGCATGGTGCTCAAGAAGATGGAGCTCATGGGCATCGACTGCGAGCGCGTCGAGGATGGCGTCCATGTAAACCGTGCCGAGCGCATCAAGCCGGTCGATATCCAGACGCTCCCGTTCCCCGGTTTCCCCACGGATATGCAGGCGCAGATCATGGTGCTCTCCGCCCTGGCAGACGGCAGCTCCGTTATCACCGAGAACATCTTCGAGAATCGTTTTATGTTTGCATCCGAGCTGGTGCGCATGGGCGCCGATATTCGCATCGAGAGCCATCACGCTATGATTCACGGCGTCAAGGGCTTCTCCGGCGCTCAGGTAACCTCACCGGATCTTCGTGGTGGCGCGGCACTCGTCGTTGCCGGCCTCATTGCCGACGGCACGACCGAGGTCTCGGCCATCCATCACATTAAGCGCGGCTACGAGCAGTTTGTTGAAAAGCTGCAGGCGCTTGGCGCTCATGTCGAACACGCCACTGTTCCCGATCCCGTCATCTACTAATGCAGGTTGCCTATGTTTAAGAAAAAGCCCATTACGGAATCTCGAAGACCTTCGACCGGCGCTCAGGCAAAAATCTATAGCCGCGATAACGTTGCCCGCTATTCCGAGCGCGCTCGTCAGCGCCGTCGCGGTCATACGGTTCGCCGCGTCGCGCTCATTGCTGTGCTCGGTGTGCTGTTGAGCGCTACGACTGCCGCCGGCCTGTGGTTTGCCACCATTATGGGCAAGCTCGGCGATTCCAACGTCATTACCGACAACCTGCGCCAGATCCTGGTTGATGCCGACGAGGCAAAGGACCCGTTCTACGTGCTACTCCTTGGCACTGACGGTCGCCCGGGCGAGGATACATACCGCGCCGACTCGATTATCCTGGCGCGTATCGATCCCACGCAAAAGCAGGCGACGCTCATCTCCATTCCGCGTGATACCAAGGTCGTCTACAACGGTTCGACCATGAAGATCAACGCCTGCCACACCTACGGCGGCGCCGAGGCCATGGTCCAGGCGGTCAACGAGCTGTGCGGCGTGCAGATTTCGCACTATGCCGAGGTCAGCTTCGATGGCATGCAGTCGCTCATCGATTCGGTCGGCGGCATCGATATTAACGCAACCGACGATGTTGACGACCCCGAGCATCTCGACATTAAGATCACCGCCGGTCAGCAGCACATGGATGGCGCGACCGCCCTTACCTATGCCCGTTGCCGCTACATCTATGCCGATGGCGACTACACACGCATGCGCCACCAGCGTCAGGTGCTCGGCGCCCTCGCCAACCAGATCCTCAACAACTTCGATGCCACCAAGGTTTTCGACCTCGTCAATTCGCTGTCCGACATGCTCGTGACCGATATGAGCGTTCAGGGCATCGTCTCTACGGTCAATGCCATGCGCGGCATGGATGTTGACGGCATCTATTCGGCCAACTTGCCTTCGTATGCCGATGCCAGCACCATGATTGATGGCGTGAGCTACGTCTTTGTCTACGAGGACGAGCTTAAGGAAATGATGGAGCGCGTCGACGCTGGTAAGGATCCCAAGGGCCCCAATACCATGGGCCAGTCCGATGGCTCCAGCTCTACGATCGGCGACCTGAACAACAACACGTCCGACGATTACGCCAACGGCACCGCAACCTCATCGGTCAGCTCTGACGATTCCGATGACTCAAGCGATTCGAGTGATTCGGACTACTACGAAGAGCCCACCGGCGACGGCAACGGCTACGAAGCCAACTACTAGAGTTACGCGGGTTTACCAACCCGCGTAACCAGTCGACGCTGCAAGCCCGCCAGAGCGGCAATCTGCCTTTCAACTTCGACGGCATGATCAAAAGATCAATGCCGCCTTGTTTCAAGGCACCTTGCTCGCTCTGGCGGGTTTTCGCTGTCGTTGCCAAAACATCGGCGTTGCCTTGGTCCGGACTATTCGTTGGGTAGTCATTGGGGACGTTC
The DNA here is from genome assembly GCA_902493545.1 of uncultured Collinsella sp. Taxonomy (GTDB): domain Bacteria; phylum Actinomycetota; class Coriobacteriia; order Coriobacteriales; family Coriobacteriaceae; genus Collinsella. The sequence goes on from CABUQI010000068.1 coordinate 2,189, forward strand.
TTAAACGACTAGTCAAAGGGGACACTCTTGCGGCATTTGGCACTTGGGGACGTTCCTTATGTGCCGGCAGTTGGGGACACTCCTTGCGTCAAGAGGCTGGCGCGCGTCAACTTGTCCTCATTGCAGCAAAAAATCGCCCCGTTCTCTGGTGAGGACGGGGCGATTCGTCTTTTAGGGTTGTGCAGCTAGGCTTATGCGAAGCGGGCGACGAGTTCCTGGAGGACGTCGGTCATCTTGACGAGCGAGCTGACCGGGACAAACTCGTTAACGCCGTGGTAGCAGTAGCCGCCCGTGGAAAGGTTGGGGCAGGGCAGGCCGCGGAACGACAGCTGCGCACCGTCGGTACCACCGCGAATCGGCAGCACCTGGGGCTCAATGCCGCAGGCAAGGTAGGCTTCCTTGGCGACATCGATAAGCTCGGGGTAGTCACGCACGATCTCGGCCATGTTGCGGTACTGCTGCTTGATCTCGACCGTCACGCGCTCTTCGCCCAGGCGCTGGTTGAGCAGTGCTGCGGCGGCATCCATCAGCTCGAGCTTCTGCTGGAACTTGGCGGCATCGTGATCACGGACGATATAGCGCGCCGTGGCATGGTCGACCGTTGCCGAGACGCCCTCAAGGTGATAGAAGCCCTCGTAGCCCTCGGTGTATTCCGGACGCTGCTCGTAGGGGAGCAGGGCATTGAAGTCGCAGAACAGATTGCCCGCGTTGACCATGCGGCCTTTGGCGTCACCGGGATGGATGGACTGGCCCTCAAAGTGAACGGTTGCCTCGGCGGCGTTAAAGCACTCCCACTCCAGCTCGCCAATGGGACCGCCGTCGACCGTGTAGGCGTACTTGCAGCTAAAGGCCTCGATGTCCAACAGCTCGGCGCCGTGACCGATCTCTTCGTCTGGGCAAAAACAAATGCCGAGTGCGGGGTGGGGCAGCGAGGGGTCCTGAGCGATACGCGCGACAAGCGCCATGATCTCGGCGACGCCGGCCTTGTCGTCGGCGCCCAGCAGCGTGGTGCCGTCACTGCAGACCAAGTCCTCACCCACAAGGTCGTTCAGGGCGGGAAGCTTGGCGGTGCTCATGGCCACGGGCTTGCCGTCAACGGTACCGCAGACCAGGTCGCCGCCTTCGTAGCGCACGATGTGCGGCTTCACGCCGGCGCCCGGCGCAACCTCGGTGGTGTCGAGGTGCGCGATCAGGCCCAAGGCGGGCTTGTCCTCCGCGCCCGCGCTCGCAGGAATATGCGCGCAGACGTAGGCATGCTCGGTCACATGGGCATCGGCCGCGCCGAGCTCGCGCAGCTCCTCGGTCAGCACATTAGCAAGGTCAAACTGAACGGTGCTCGAAGGCACCTGGTCGCAGTTTGCATCCTCGGATTGCGTGTTGATTTGGACGTAGCGCAAAAAGCGCTCAAGGACGTCGGGGTTCGTGGTGTTGTTTTCCATAAAGACCGCTCCAATCTTGGTCGTCGTGTGCAACAAGAACTCTAGCACGGTATGCCACGGCATACCACGACGCTTGGATGGGGTAGAATCAGCCATTGAATGCAGAAGGGACGGAAGATCATGGATACGACAAATAGCTCGCGCGAACTACATCTGACGGTGGCGAACGAAGACTACTTGGAGTGCATGGTTCGCATTGAAAGCGAAGAGGGGGAAACCAACGGCGTGCGATCGGTCGACATCGCGCAGCGCCTTGGCGTCTCCAAGGCATCGGTCAATAAAGCGGTTTCGGCGCTCAAGGCATCCGAGCTTGTCGAGCAATCGCACTACGGCAAGGTGATCCTGACCGATCGCGGCCGCGAGGTTGGCACGGCTATCTGGTACCGTCATCGCCTCATCCGCACGTTTTTGGTTCAAGAGCTCGGTGTCGAATTTGAGCGAGCCGATTCCGAGGCCTGCATGATGGAGCATGCGCTATCCGAGGACACGATGAGCCGCTGGCTCGCCTATCTCGAAAAGCAGGGAATCAGCGTCGAGGAATAGCGGGATATATATGGATACGAGTTATTACAACCGCTTTGGTGCCGAGGAACTTACGCGCCGCTTGTCGAGCGAGACCTTGTTGGCGCAGGGCCCCATGGGCAGTGTTCTGTTGAGTGAGTACGATGCCGCCGACATTCCACCGGCGTTTTGGAATCTGGCAGAGCCGCAGACCGTTTCTCGTATCCATCGCTTGTATGTCGCCGCCGGCGCGCAGGTGCTCATTACCAACACCTTTCAGGCATCGAGCTATGCCCTCAAGCACGACCAGATTGCGCCGTCCGTGGCGGAGGTCAATCGCGGGGCCGTCGACGATGCCCGCCAGGCGCACCCTCAGCTGCTGGTGGGCTCGATGGGCCCGATCGGTATTGAGTGGTTTGCCGAGGACTCTGCCGAGTATCGTGAAATCCGAGGCATTGCGCGCGAACAGGCGCACGCCTTGCTCAACGCCGGCGTTGACGGTCTGCTGATCGAGACGGTGACGTCTATCCGTAATTTGCAGCCCATGCTTGCCGGCGCCCTAGATGCCGCCGACGGCATGCCTGTTCTGGTGAGTTTTGTCGTTGACGATAAAGGCGACCTGTTGGGCGATGGCCTCAACATCGAGGCAGCCGTTTTGTACGCAGAAAAACACGGCGCAAACTCGGTTGGTGTTAATTGCTGTTCGCTTGCGGCCGCGAACGCGGCGGTGCCCAGGATGGTTGCATCGGCGACTACTCCCGTCACGGTGCGTCCCAACGTGGGCGATCCGGTCCAGACTCAGGATGGCCCCGTATGGCACGAGAACCCCGAAGCTTTCGCGCGCGCATGCATCGAATGGAGGCATGCCGGTGCCGCAATGGTGGGCAGTTGCTGTGGAACCACGGCAATCACTACGGCAGCGATGGCCGAGGCGCTCGATATATAAAGGGCAAACCGCTCCATACGGGGCGGTTTTTTTATTGCTTGCATGTCCTCGGCAGCATTTGCCCAAATGGTGAATGCTGGTGCCGGCAGGTTGCCGAGTGCATGTTGCGGGTATACCCCATGCGTACCATGATCCAAACACTGTGAGGTGTCTGCGCGTGTGCGCGATAATTCATTTTGGAACTGACGGTTGGCGCGCTCGCGTCGATGAGGACTTCACTGCCGATAACGTTGCCCGTATCGCCGATGCCGTCGGCGAGTTGTGGCAAAAGACCAATCCGGGCAAAACGGTATATATAGGGTTCGACACCCGGCTCCTGGCGCGCGAGTTCGCTGAGCTTGCGGCGGGCGTGCTAGCAGCGCACGGGCTAGACGCCGTGCTCGCTTCGCGACCTGTCCCGACCCCTGCCCTTACGTGGGCGGCGGCTTATGACGGTGAAGCGTGCGGCGCGCTCATGGTGACGGGGTCCCATCATCCGCAGGGCTATCTGTGCCTCAAGATTCGCATGGGTGACGGCTCGACCGCCAACCAGGATGTCATCGAAGAGCTCGAAGAGACTATGGCTCCCGAGCCAATGGGGATCGAGGGGCAATATCGCACCGCGGATATCATTCCTGACTATATGCAGGCGGTGGCATCGTTTGTCGATGCCGAAGCCATCCGCGCCGCGCACTTGCGCGTGGTTGTCGATCCCATGGGCGGCGCAGCCCAGGGCTATCTAGCCGACTTGCTGCGCGAGCTTGGCGTTGAGGTGCACGAGATTCACGCCGGGCAGGCGTCTGACCAAGAAGATATCTGCCCCGATCCCGTTGAACCGTGGGTGGACGCTTGCGAGCGCACGGTTATCGAGGACGGAGCTTGCGCTGGCCTGGTGACCGACGGCGACGCCGACCGTATCGGCGCGGTTGACGAGCGCGGCAGATATATACATCCGCATCAGATCATGGCGCTCGTTTTGGGCGACTTGGTTCAATTTCGTAATTTGGAGGGGCGCGTCGTCGTCAATCTTTCATGCTCGACGCTCGTGCGTCGCATTGCCGAGGCGCTTGGCTGCCGCGTGACCGTCAAACCAGTCGGTTTCAAATATATAGCGGCGGAGATGAAAAAGGGCGGCGTCCTCATAGGCGGCGAAGAAGCCGGTGGTATCGGCATCGCCGCGCATATGCCCGAGCGCGATGGAATCCTCGCCTGTCTAATTCTGTGTGAGCTTATGGCAAAGACGGACGCGCCTTTGGGCGTTCTGGTCGACCAACTCGAGGACAGTTTTGGTAAGACGAGTTACGGTCGACGGGATTTGCGCCTTGAGGCCGAAGATGCCGAAACGTTACGAACCCTGCTGCCGGGCGTAAACCCCAAGTCGATTTGTGGCAAGGTGCCGCAAAACGTTAGTCATATGGATGGCTTGCGTTTGGCATTCGAGGATGACACGTGGCTGCTGGTCCGTCCTAGCGGGACCGAACCAGTGGTGCGCGTCTACGCCGAGGGGTTCTCGGTGGAAGAGCGTGATGAGTTGCTCGATGCTGGCTGTGCTTTAGCTAGGGGGACGTATCCGCTTTAACCATGAGTCTGCCTTATATAGAAGAGATGCTCGGCGAGCGGTAGGTAACGGCTGGCAAACGTTAGTCGGATCACAAAATGTGTAGGAAATGTGTACGCCCAGATTCCCGCCCGCGGGGGCCCTCCGGTCTGGCAATATATCTCCTTGCCGCGCGGCCCGGTCGAACCGGGAACCAGCGCAGGCGTGCACCTTGAGAACCGGATACTGCGAGGATGGA
>CABUQI010000069.1 GCA_902493545.1 uncultured Collinsella sp.
CGTCGGCCCCGCCGAGCGCGGCGATCAGGTCGCCGGTGCGCACGGTGAAGGTCTTGCCGTCGGCCGCTACCTTGGTGGCGCACTGGGCCGTAATGTCGGTCCAGCCCTTCGCGGGGTCGGTGCCGGCGCGGCCGTCCTTGTCGGTCTGGACCGCATCAAAGCCGCCGTCCGCGCCCGCCGCCACGTACACGCGCATGCTCGCGGCCACCTTGGAGGGGTCGAGCCCCGCGCTCATGGTGTCGACGAACCGCACCGCATAGGTGTCGTAAGCGGTGAGCCCGGCCGGGACCGCGGCAGAGAGGCGCCAGTACAGGTCGTCGGCGACCGTGGCGTCGGCGGCCTTCTGCCAGGCGGCGGTGCTGTCCTCCAGCACGTGCTTGGACACCTTGGGGGTCGCCGCCTTGGGCTTGACGGTGACGGCGCTGCCGCCCACCAGCGCCATGATCGGCGCGGTGCCGACTTCGTTCTGGGAGATGGCGTCGTCGTCGGCGACGATGAGCCAGTAGCCGCAGGGCAGCTCGGCCGTCGTGCCAGCGTTAAGGGCCACAGACACGGCGCCAGAACTCTGGAGGGAACGAGCGAGCTGTGCGCTCAGCGCGCTCGTAAGGTGGGAATCGGTGTTGAGCCACTCGGCAGCTTCCTGCGCGGTGGTCTGGGAATTGGGCATGCCGGCGCTGTGCAGCACGGGCAGGACGGCGTCGCGCACGGCGTCGCTTGCCCAGGCGAGATCGGTGGCGATCTTGGCGTCGCTGTCGCCGTCGACGACGTTGGCGCTAAAGATCTGGTAGGCGTCGTAGCTGCTCGCCACGGTGCCGCTCACCGTGATGGAACCGGTCGAGGTCGGCACAGCCTGCGCGGAAGCGGGGAACACAACCGCGCAGGTGCCGATCAGGAGGGTAAGCAGCGCAAACAAGATCGGGAAGGAGCAAACTTTCTTATTCACGACGCTTACCTCCCTTCGCATTCGCCTTGCGACGAATGTGCATCCAGGCTGCAGCAGCGCAAAGCACCGCCGCGCCGGCAAGGTACGTCAGAGTGACGCCCGACATACCAGAAAGGGGCAAAGAGGTTGAGTAGGTGTTGGTGAAGGTGGAGGCGGGAATGGCGTCGGGCGCGGCGGCGGAGGGTTGAACCACGACGCCCTGCCCGTTCTCACCCAGGGCGTTACCCATGTCATCCTTCATCTGCGTGACCGTGGTGGAGGTGGTGAGGCCGGAGTACTTACCATTGTCCCTGGCAACCTTCACCGTGACGGCAACCTGGTACTCGGCCTTGGAGTAGCGGAGCTTATCGATGGCACCGGTGGCGGGCGCGACCTCCTTTACCGTGTAGGTGTAGGTCTTGGCGTAGTCGTTATCGGTGCCTGCTTCAGTGGGCAGGTGCGACATGTTGAACGTGATCGCGCCAAAGGTCGCCGTGATGTTGTTGAGCCTGGTGGCGTCAGTCTCCCCTGCCTTTGGGGCAACAGAAATCTTGAGCTCTTTGGGCTTGGGGGCTGTGTCTGCGTAGTCACCCGTAGCCTCAATGCTGAACTCGAACGGCACATAGCCTTTGTCGCCCTTCGGCCAATCCATGTTTCGAACCGATTTGATCACCGGGATCTCCACGGACGTGGTGGTGAGAGTGTCAGAGATGTACGTAGTGCCATCAACGATGCTCGGCTTCTCGTCCCCGGTCCACGCAATGGAACCGTTCGTGTTCACCGTGAACCAATATTCCGTCGGGTTCTTCTCGTAGCCAAACGGAGCCTGGGTCTCAACAAGCGTGTACGTGCCCGGCAGCAGGCCCTCGAGCGTGAACTTGCCAGGCGCGGTGTCGGTGTCTACCCACGTGGTATCGCTCGAAGTCGACTGGTCGCTCACCTGGTCGATCACGGTCCAGGACTGGTCGGCCGTACTATCGGCATCCTTTTTCTTGGTGAGCTTCCACTCAGAACCAGGCAAAGGAGTGTGTTTTGTGTCGTCCTCCGCCACCTTGGTCCAAGACACCGTACCGGTGATCCTGGCGTTGGGGATGGCACCCGTAAGGTTATTCTCGAACGGGACCAGTGAGTTGCGATTTGCCGTATCCACATAGCCCTGAACGTAGTTGACCGTCTCACCAGCATTGTTCATGGTGGCATAGTAGATCTTGTCCGAAACCTGGTAACCCTCCGGCGCCGTCTCCTCTTTGATGTAATACGTGAAGTACTTGGTATCCTTGGGATCGCCGATGTTGGCCTTCTGATTCAAATAGTTGAACTGAAGCTCGCCATGAACCGAAGCGTAATCATTTGCGCCACCGTCAGTCACCGTCACGATAGCGTGTTGGCCCGCGACAGCATCCTCGACAGAACCATAGATAGCCCACGAGGAACCGGGGAGCAGCGTAGTGCCGTCCGCAGCGTCGACCTTGCTCCACGCAATGGCAGAGCCGTCCGGTGTATACGACCCGGACCACGGGAAGTTGTGACGCTCCTGATCCATATCGATGACGGAAGCCGAGTTACCCTCACCAAATGCTGCGGCAACCTTCGGGCTGTTCATTGAGAAATCGACGCCCACATAAACGCGACCGTTGGTAGTCACATGGTCGTCGAAACTTCCGTTGGGAACGAGAATCGATCCGATCATAGCCGCCGCAGGATCGTCGTCAGTCCACTTAGCACCGCTGACTGTGCCACTGTATCCCCAGTCCGCGCGGTCCTCTCCCGCGATGCCGCCTCGAATGGTAAGGCTGGTGGTATCGACGAAGTTCCACATGATGGACTGGGAGGCCAGCGAGTATTTCGCGTCAAGGTCTTTCTTGGCGTACTGACTCTCGTAACCGCGAGATATTTCTGTATCTCCCCACCAGAAGCGCCAGCCGTTGTGGAACTCGACAGGATTAGTACCTGTAACGTTCACGACAATGGATGCGCCTTCGGGGATATTGGTGAACTTAAAGTCGACGCCGCGGTAGTAGACGCCATCCTTCCAGTTGGAGAGCTCGGAACCGGCGATGGTGAAGACCTGTTGCATAGAAGTTCCATCGCCGGTAAAGGTGATGAGTCGCTCGGTGTTGCGAATCATATTGTTCGGGATTCCGGTATCGAGCGCACCGGAAACAGACTTGCCGCTACCATCGTCGCTACCATCGAATTTGAGTGTATAGCTTGTTCCGTCGTTATTGTACTTGTTGATGACGTAGTTGCTATTAGGCTCTGCAAAGCCGTTGACATCCACCTCGCCGGTATCTTCAAACGAGTCGAGCTGTTTCGATAGCTTCGAGAGGTATCCATTTGTACCGTTATAGCTCGAATAATCGCTACCGTTGACATTAGTCAAATCAACAGCTTTATTGAACAGGGTGCTTTCCAGAGCAGACAAGCCCTCGTACCAATTACCCTGCATTGTCACCACAGACTGGCGTTTATACTCGCTATCGTGCCAGTATGTGATGGGGCCTGCGATTTGCGCGGTGTAGGCAAAGCCGGAAGGAGTCGCGCCCTCAGAAGGTCTCTGCTGTCCGACCCAAGCGCCTTTGTTCCAAGCGCCAACGGTAGTCGCCCCCGGCAAGTTGCCGTTGTAACCAACGCTCATTTTGGTGATCGCACTGTCGATTCCGGCGACCGCAAGCACGGTGCTGCCGTAGACAGGACGGAACTGGGAACCAAAACCAACGGTGCCAAAGCGGAAACCAGCGCCGCCACTATTATTATAGGGCCAGCTCTCTTTGAGTGGATTCATGGCAAGCTTGCCACGGACCACGGTAAGGCCCTCCGCCTCAGCGGCATATGAGCCGGTGGGGGCGTTGTCCGCATCAAGATTACTAGTGTCGCTCGGCTTACCACCGATGTACATGTCGCGGCCGACGTAGGTGGCCACGCCGGGATCGGGGGTGGAGACATCGATATTCGTACCGATACCGATAGACGTGGGAACGTAAATTCCCGGCTTCACGGTGGCCGTCGCTCCCGCTGAAGCCGCATTCGCACTCTGAGCCTGCTCAACACTATTTGAAGAGCCAGACTCGCCGCCATCGGTCTCGTCGCTATTCTGGTTTTCGGCATCCTCGCTGGTGTTACCTACAGCAGCGGACTCACTTGAGGAACCCCCCCCCATTACAGTTTCCGCGGTAGAAACTGTCTGGGCATCGTTGGCGATGGCCTGGGAGATCGGGGGCATGACGAGCGACAGTACCAAGCTCAAAACAGAAGCTCCGCACAAAACACCCGCTATCACACGATGCGCCGCTTTATTACCTTGCTTAGATTTATTTGAATTTGCCGTCATCGATGCCTCCTCCCCAAGAGACCGCGATCTTGATCTTTCACTATCAAACGTATCTGCGCAATCTGTAATTGCGCACGCTTAGTAATGCATATTGTAACGATTGTTTGAACATCTAAGCAAATAAGCCGATAGTTTTGTAGCGAATTCTCAATTCTCTTGACATTTGCTCGGATTAATCTTCGTTTATTCGCTTTGAAATATCTGTTTCTACTGGTAATTAAGTTAGTTATCAGTTTTTTAATAGCATTTTATTTATTTGCACAACATTTTGCTCAAGAGCAAACATCTTGTGAACAGTCGAAAATCGACCGTGAACGGTAAGTCATTAACCGGGAGGAATAGACTACCAAATTGATGGGAATATCTTTAACTCATCGGTGGTTAGAAGCATGATGTTCAGACAACCAAATTTGAATTTGCGCGCAGTTTTTAGGCATCAATTCGCCCAAATCGCCTGAGGCCACCACAAAGGTGCCTGCCCCCCTTGTGGCGGTTCTCCCCCGGCGCTACAGCAGATGCTCCTCGATAAAGATCGCGATGCCGTCTTTGTCGTTGCTGGCGGTTACAAAATCGGCGGCGGCACGGGTGGCATCGCTACCATTTGCCATGGCCACGCCCACACCGGCGTCGGCCACCATGCAGGTATCGTTGTCCGCATCGCCAAACACGCAGATGTTTTGGAGCTCCATGTCGTTGAGCTCCGCCACGCGCACAAGGCCGCGCGTCTTGGACACGCGCGGATCCATGAACTCGTAGAGCCGCTGCGTGGTTTGCAGAGCCGCCGCCTTAACGGTGTCATCGGCAAACGTCGACGCCCGCTCAATCACCCGCGGCATCACCTCGGGCGCCATGGTAAACATCACCTTGGGCTGCGGCTCGCGCAACAACTCGGCAAAGTCGACCACCTGGTAGGGCACACCATCGACGCGCGACAGGTGCTCGACGCACGCGTTGCTCTCGGGCACGTAGAACACGCCGTCTCGGGGGCAGACGGGTATTGCCGGAAGGTCCGCCATGTGCTTGCAGATGCGCGCGATGGTCTCGCCCGGCAGCGGATAGCTCAGCTCGTTGATGTCGTGCGCGCGGTCGATGACCTCGGCGCCACCGCAGCCCACGAGTACGTCCACCAGGCCTTCGATGCCCCAGAGCTCGTACATGGCCTCGGTCGCGTGGGCGTCGCGCCCGGTGCACAGGCCAAAGAGCACGCCGCGCTCGCGCAGGGCGCGGATCGCCGCCACGGTGCGCGGGGACACCGTGTGCCGGCTCGTGAGCAGCGTGCCGTCGATATCGCAGAACACGGCTTTGATGTGGCTGAAGGTGGTGTCCATGGGGGCCTTTCTGGATTGTGCAGCGGTGCTGAATGTGGTCGGAAATGGTGTACATGGTATACCAAGGCGCAGGCGCGGCCTGTCAAAGCAAAAACCACCACAAAGGTGCCTGTGCCCCTTTGTGATGACCGGATCCGCGGCGCAATCCATCACAACATTCGACGTTTTTCGGCAAAATCGCGATTTTCATCGAATGTTGTGATGGTTTTTACTGCCTTGCGGCACGATCAAAATGCCAACGACCAAACAGCAGCAACGCCGCGGGAACTGCCGTCACGACCATGCCCGCCCCGATGAGCGTCCGCTGCACACCAAACGTCGCCACCAGCCACGGGGCAATCGCCAGCGGGGCCACACCGGCGAACATGTTGCCAAAGCCCATGACCGAGTTGACGCGACCGAGCTGCTCGAGCGGAGCCGCCGTTTGCACGATCGTGTTGTGGAGCGGGTTGACGACGCCCCAGGCCACGCCAAGGACAATCTGGCCGACAAGGGCTACGCCCACGTACGGCGTACCCACATAGAGCAGACTTCCCAGGCCCACGGACATAAGTGCCACGAGCAGCGTTTTAAGGTTGACCAGGTGCGGCGGCAAGCGGAGCGCGGCCACAGCGCCCAGCACCGCGCCCACACCGCTGGCCGACGAGAGCCAGCCCATCCACTCGACACCGACATGCAGAATATCGCGGTAGAAGAACGACTCAAGCGGGTCAAAGGCGCCGTAGCCAAAGTTCGAGAGGAAGATGATGCAGAAAAGTAGCGCGAGAACACTGTTGGTAAAGACCGTCTTGATGCTGGTCGCGAAGGTGGCGCGGGAAGATGTGTTGGGGTCGGGACATTGGCTGGTATTGTCCGATGTGGTGTCACCGATCGCGGGTTTGCCTTCGTGCGCGGTAGCCAGACCCGTCCGCGGCCTAAAGCCCCAACCGGCGATGAGCGCCAACGCGGTAAAGAGCATCATAAGCACGAACACCGTGCGCGACGACACAGCTGCCGCAACAAAGCCGCCCAGCGTGGGGCCAACGATGATACTCACGTTTGAAAACATGGCGATGGCGGAGTTGATGTCTTTGAGCTCGACAGGATCGTCGGTGAGGTAGGCCGGATAGGATGTGGCGATGGGCTGGGCGAACCCCATCACAAAGCCCA
>CABUQI010000070.1 GCA_902493545.1 uncultured Collinsella sp.
ACGTCATCACCGACCCCGAGAAGGTCCGCAAGTTCGTGTGCGTCGACACCAACGACGCCCCCGAAGTCGCCGTCGTCGACCCCGACATGATGGCTTCTATGCCTGTCGGCCTCACCGCCGCTACCGGCATGGACGCCCTGACCCACGCCATCGAAGGCTACACCACCAAGGGCGCCTGGGAGCTCTCCGACATGTTCCACTTTGAGGCCATCAAGCTGATCAGCGAGAACCTGCGCGACTCCGTCGCCGAGGCCAAGTCCGGCAAGCCCGGCTCCGGCCGTGAGGGCATGGCTCTTGGTCAGTATGTCGCCGGCATGGGCTTCTCCAACGTTGGTCTGGGCATCGACCACGCCATGGCTCACACCCTGTCTGCTCACTACGACACCCCGCACGGCGTCGCTTGCGCCATGCTGCTGCCGATCGCCATGGAGTTCAACAAGCCGGTTTGCACCGAGCGCCTGGCCAAGGTCGCCGTCGCCATGGGCGTTGACACCACGGGCATGAGCACCGACGAGGCCGCCGACGCCGCCATCGCCGCCGTCAAGCAGCTCTCCGCCGACGTGAACATCCCGCACGTCTGCGAGGCCATGAAGGCCGACGAGATCGAGGTCCTGGCCAAGGACGCCATGGCCGACGCCTGCTTCCCGGGCAACCCGCGCGAGGCGACGCTCGACGACGTCATCGAGCTCTTCAAGAAGATCTGCCCGGCTGCCTAACTTGGTTCGGCGGGCCCCTGCCCGTTAGCCCCACAATCGTCCTCGGACATGTCGGAAGCCCCCGCTGCGCACTTCGTGCGGCGGGGGCTTCCTCCGTCCTGCGGAAAGATTGTGGGGCTAACGGGCAGGGGCCCGCCGGCTCGTTATCGTGGCGGGCGCAGTTCTGGGGAGCTCGATGGGTCATCTCGCTAGGTAAAAAGATGGTTCGCGGTGGTATTGTTGCTGTGGGTTTCATTCGATATGAAAGGGTGACTTTGGTGTCCAAGATGGATTCTACGCTCTCCTATATTACTGACCAGTTGAAGGCGCTTACCTCGATTGCTTCGCCTACGGGCTATACCCGTGCGGCGACTGATTATCTGATGGAAACGTTGCGCGATATGGGCTTTGGGCCCGAGCGTTCTAACAAGGGCAATGTGCTCGTTGAGCTTGGCGGCGAGGGCGAGGCGCTCGTACTGGCGAGCCATGTCGATACCCTGGGCGCCATGGTGCGCTCTATCAAGGACAATGGTCGCCTGCGTCCCACGACCCTCGGCGGGCATCAGTGGTCTACGGCCGCTGGCGAGAACTGCACCGTTTATACGCGCGATGGCAAAGTCTTTACGGGTGTGGTCCTCAATACCGAGCCTTCGGCGCACGTTGCCGACGAGCCGGTCAAGACCATCGAGAAGAACATGGAAATCCTGCTCGACGAGAACGTTGACAGCAAGGACGATGTGCTCGAGCTGGGTATTCAGACCGGCGACATCATCGCTATGGACCCGCGCACCACGGTGACGGAGAGCGGCTACATCAAGAGCCGTTTCCTGGATGACAAGCTGTCCGCGGCAATCCTGCTGGGGCTGGCGCGTGCCGTCGCCGCTGGCGAGGTGACGCTTTCGCGCAAGGTTTCGCTGCTCTTTACCGTGTACGAGGAGGTCGGTCACGGCGGTGCCTTTGTGCCGGCCGACACGCGCGAGATGATCAGCGTGGACATGGGCTGCGTGGGCGACGACCTGGGCTGTACCGAGCGCATGGTTTCGATTTGCGCCAAGGATTCGGGCGGTCCGTACAACTACGACCTGGTAACCACGCTGTCCAACATCGCGCGCGAGCTGGAGCTCGACTACGCCATCGACGTGTACCCGCATTACGGTTCGGACGTCGAGGCCACGCTCTCTGCCGGCTACGACATTCGTCACGGCCTGATCGGCCCCGGCGTGTACGCGAGCCACAACTACGAGCGCGGCCACATGGACGGCGTGCGCAATACCTACGAGCTGGTCCGCGCCTACGTACAGCGCTAACGATGCAGCGGCCTCGGCTGACACAGCAGTGCCGACCGAGGCCGTCCTCTCTAAGTTGCGGTGAAATGGGGACTGTTTAGGCGTTTAAAACCGCCAAACAGTCCCCATTTCACCGCAACTTAGGGGGCAGTGCTGTTATCTCTGCACGTGACGTAGCACCTCAACGGCGGCGCTTACCTCTATCGTGCGGCGCTCGAGACCGCGGCGGATGGCCTTGAGACGATTGCCTGCTGTTGCCCATGCGCTTTGTGAGAGGATTTCGACTGCTTCGTCGACGAACCCATCGAGATGCGACGCATCGAACCAATCGAGCGAGTCAGCAAATGCTAGCTGAGTGGAAGGGTCCGGACCAAACGGTTTGGCGGCAAATCCAAACTCCCCGGCAACGAGCACGGCAGTTGGTACGTTGTACCACAGACAATTGCCACTATCGAACAGCGGTGCAGGCCGCATTTCCAGTGTGTCGACATTGCGGATGATGCCGAAGTTTCGCCAGTGGCGGTCACTGTTGGCCAGGAGGGCATCGCAGACAATCATCTGCGACATGGATTTTCTTACCGTAGCTTCGTCAGCCCCGTGTCTGCCAAGAAAGCGACAGTATCGATCGTATGTTGAGTTTCCTCGCTGGCCACCGAGTGCGTCCCTGATATAAGCGGCCGGCACATATTCCTCACGGCCATTAAGAAAGTCATCGCATAGGCATACGGGCTCGTCGAACATGCGCTCGACCGTATAGGGAACAAACTCACCTTTGGATAGCAGACGCCGATGTAGGGCTGTTGCAACCGCCTCGTTAAACGGTCGCTGATCGTCCATTCCGCATCCTTTGACCAGGATGCGAACACCATTGCGGATTATCCAAGATTTGGGGAGCTCGCCTTCGGACGTATTGTCAGGATTTTTGAGTCCGATGCCCTCAAGCCAGCCCGAACGATGCTCGGGTGCCGACCGTTCAAAATCGTTTTCGAAGTAATTGAGGTGCTGCCAATCGAGTCCATCGCAGTCGACCGGCCTTAGCCAATAGCAATCCGAAAGCGAAAAACCCAGGCAACGAACGGGCACTTCAATACTGCTGTCAATTCCCAGCTCGCGATAGCGCGAGATGAGTCCGGGGCGGACGTCGGGCACCGACCGGTGACTCCACCACGTGTTGAGTGCTCGTTTATTTACCGTTGGAGAAGGACTCGAGCACGTGCCAAACGGCATCCTTAGTGCATCGAGTATGTCGGCAATTTCAAAGGAAAACTCGCGCGTTGGATCAAACGAGACATGCGCGACCTCGTGGTCGGCTGACATCAACGTGAACTTGCGCCCTACGTCAGCTGCGGGACGGCGCCCGCGCTTACGGACCTTTTGATAGCCAATCGCGGAATCGTACTCAACCATTTTCCGCCCACCGACGATATCGCACGCGAGCGTTCCCGATGCAGCCAGTTGCGATATGCGGGCCTTCGTAACGCCCAGCAGACGCGCTGCGTCACCCATGGATATATAGTTGGAAGTACTCATCTACCGCATCACCTCGTTAAGTATTCTAATTGTTAAATAGTGAAAGCACAAACATCATAATACTTAACATAGTTGCGGTGAAATAGGGACTGTTTAGCGGCTTGAAACGCTTAAACAGTCCCTATTTCACCGCAACTTAGGGTGGTGGGGTTCCGGCTACTTAAGTGCGCCGGTCACGGTACCGCCGCCCAGGACGATGTCGCCGCGATAGACTACAACGGCTTGGCCGGGGGCGATGGCTCGTTGCGGCTCGTCAAAAGTTAGCAGCATTTGCCCGTCTTCCTCACGCGTAAGGGTCGCTGCCTGATCCTTTTGACGGTAGCGGTACTTGGCACCTACGCGAATGCCGCCGGCGTCGAGCTCCGCCTCCATGCGTGCGTCCGGCGCGCTCCAGATCCACTCATCGGCCGTGAGGGCAGTGGCGGTCAGGTCCTCGGCCTCACCCAGATGCACGGTGTTGTTGGCGGCGTCGACGCCCGTCACATACACGGGATGTGCCATCGCGACGCCCAGGCCCTTGCGCTGGCCGATGGTGTAGCGCAGCGCGCCGTTGTGGCGCCCGACCACGCTGCCGTCGCGCCACACGATGTCGCCCGGTGCAGCGGGATGTCCGCAGCGGCGCTCGATATAGCCCGCGTAGTCACCGTCTGGAATAAAGCAGATGTCCTCGCTTTCGGCCTTCTGGGCGTTGGTAAAGCCCTGCTCGGCGGCTATGCGGCGCACGTCGCGCTCTTTGTCTAGGCCTGCCAGCGGAAAGATCGTGTGCGCCAGGCGCTCCTGCGTAAGCGAATACAAAAAGTAGCTCTGGTCCTTTTTGGGATCTTCGCCGCGATGTAGCTGCCAGGTGCCGTCTGCCGCCTGGCTTGTTTTGGCGTAATGTCCCGTTGCGATGTAGTCGCAGCCCATGTCCAGCGCCGCATCGAGCAGCGCGCCAAACTTAATGTGGCGATTGCAGATAATGCACGGATTGGGCGTCAGCCCTTCCTGGTAGGCGTTCACAAAGCGCTCGATAACGCTGTGGTCGAACGTCTGCTGCAGGTCGAGCACGTGATGGGGGATCCCGATGCGCTCGGAAACTGCCTTCGCGTCGGCGATGTCGCGGTCGACTTTGCTCATGCCCGTGGCGGGGTCGGGTGCGGGGCAGGTGAGGCGCATGGTGGCGCCGACGCATTCATAACCCTGGCTTTTGAGCAGGTACGCGGTCACGCTGGAATCGACGCCGCCGCTCATGGCGACGAGCACGCGCTTGTTGTGCATGGGGAGGTTCTCCTTGGTGGCATGTGGCCAAAAAAGAAAAGCGGCGCGGGAGGCTGGTTCCGCGCCGCAGACATTGTAGCAAGTTCAGGCGTCCTGTGGGACACCCTGCCGGGATGAGCCCAGGCTGCCAGAAGAGAGGGGAGACCGGCGTGCCTTGGGCTCATCGACAAGTGACGGGCCCTTAGTCCTGGAACAGTGCTGTGGACAGGTAGCGCTCGCCGGTGTCGGCAAGCAGGGCCACGATGGTCTTGCCCTCGTTCTCGGGGCGCTTGGCCAGCTGCAGTGCGGCCCACACGGCGGCACCGGACGAAATGCCCACGAGCACGCCCTCCTTGTGGCCCACGGCGCGGCCGGTCGCAAAGGCGTCCTCGTTCTCGACGGGGATGATCTCGTCGTAGACCTGGGTATCGAGGACGTCGGGCACAAAGCCGGCGCCGATGCCCTGGATCTTGTGCGGGCCGGCCTGGCCCTTGGAGAGCACCGGGGAGGTGGCGGGCTCGACGGCGACGACCTTAATCTCGGGGTTCTGCTCCTTGAGGAACTCACCCACGCCGGTCACGGTACCACCGGTGCCAACGCCGGCGACGAAGATGTCGACCCGGCCGTCGGTGTCGTCCCAGATCTCGGGGCCGGTCGTGGCCTTGTGAATGGCCGGGTTCGCGGGGTTCACGAACTGGCCGGCGATGATGCTATTGGGAGTCTCCTTCTGCAGCTCCTCGGCCTTGGCGATAGCCCCCTTCATGCCCTTGGAGCCGTCGGTGAGCACGAGCTGCGCACCGTATGCCTGCATCAGCTTGCGGCGCTCGACGGACATGGTCTCGGGCATGGTGATGATCACCTTGTAGCCGCGGGCCGCCGCCACCGAGGCGATGCCGACACCGGTGTTGCCACTCGTGGGCTCGATGATGGTGTAGTCGCCGCCGCGCACGAGCTTGCCGGCCTTCTCGGCCTCGTCAATCATGTTCTTGGCGACGCGGTCTTTGACGGACCCGGCGGGGTTGAAGTATTCCAGTTTGACGAGCACGCGAGCCTTGAGGTCCTCATCGGCCTCAAAGTGGGTGAGCTCCAGAAGCGGAGTGCGGCCGATAAGCTGATCGATGGACGTGTAAACCTTGCTCATGGTGAACCTCCAAAGTGTTCAAGTTACTGGTTACCGTGCGGTGTTATGATGCGTCTAGCAGATAAACCCATAAAACTTATAGGTTGTTCGTTTACCTGTTGGGAAGCATACTAGACACTAAAGCCTAGTAATGCAATAGGAAATAGGAGATTATTTCAAGTTGATTAACCATCTTGACCGGAACGGGTATTTTCAAAGCCAATTTTTCGGCTAGAATTTCAGCGGACTAAAAGACCGAAAGGCAGCACTCTATATGTTGGTTTCTACTAAGGGCAGGTACGCCCTGCGCGTTATGGTTGACCTGGCCGAGCACCAGGCGACAGGCCGTATCCCGCTTAAAGAGATTGCGGCGCGACAGGCGATTTCCGAGAAATATCTCGAGAACATCTTGGCTACGCTCGTGCGCGCCAATATGCTCTCGGGCATGCGCGGCAAGGGCGGCGGCTATGTGCTCACGCGCCCGCCCGAGCAGTACACGGTGGGAGAGATCTTGCGCCTGACCGAGGGCAGTCTGGCGCCGGTCGCCTGCCTGGATGGCG
>CABUQI010000071.1 GCA_902493545.1 uncultured Collinsella sp.
TTGGATATGTGTTGGGGTTATATCCCATTCAGATAGCGCTCGGTGTTATTGGCGCAATCGCGATAGCAATTACCGCCGTTGTTTCTTTAAAAATGGTAGGAATACATGTCTCCAAGAATTGATATATCGATTGACGAGCTGCCCGAAGCGTCGAGCCTTCTTGATGGACATGACTATTCGTCACAAATCATTCAGCGTATCGCCGGAGTTCCAGTAATACTCGATGTATCTGGATGCCCTCATTCCCCTTTCTGAAGGTCCCAAAAAGACTGCACGTGTGGGTTTGGCTAGGTTCGGGTGCTGTCCGTGCCGTGCGGTAAAATCGTTCAGTCAGAACACGAACCCGCATCGGAGCTCATCACATGGCATTTGTCCATCTGCACAACCACACCGTCTTCTCCATGCTCGACGGCGCAACCCGTATCCAGGATATGGTCAACCGCGCCGTAGAGCTGGGCATGCCCGCCGTCGCCATTACCGACCACGGCTACATGTATGGCGTGCCCGACCTGGCACTGGCCTGCGACGCCGTCAACCACAACACGCCCGAGTACAAAACCTGGAGTCACGACAAGTCCTTCTTGGAAAAGGACCGCCGCGACGAGCTGGTGGAACCCGATCCCGAGTCCAGCCCGCGCGAGCATGCCCAGTATGTGAAGGACATGGCCATGTGGGACGAGAAGGGCAATATCGACGAGCTCAAGCCGCCTCTGGTCATCAAACCCATCTTTGGGTGCGAGGTCTACTTTACGCCGGACGAGACCCTTGCCCGCGACCACAAGCCCGAGCTCTACCACATGATCCTTCTGGCCAAGGACCAGGAGGGCTACGTCAACCTGATGCAGACGGTCTCCGAGGCCGCCGTGCAGGGCTTTTACTACAAGCCGCGCGTGACGCTCGACAACCTGCGCCGCCATGCCAAGGGTATGATCTGCACGAGCGCCTGCATCGCCGGCATCATCCCCAAATACATCGACCGCGGTGACATGGAGGGCGCCATCAAGTGGGCCGAGACCTTCCGTGACACCTTCGATCCCGGCGACTTCTATATCGAGATTCAGGAACACGGCATTACCACCGATAACGGTCTGACCGACGAGCAGATGGACCGCACGCTCATCGATATCGCCAAGCAGGTGGGCGTCAAGGTCATCGCCACCAACGACTTCCACTACCTGCGCCGCGAGGACGCGCCCGTGCAGGACGTCATCATGTGCATCGGTATGAACGCCAAGGTCGACGACCCCAACCGCATGCGCATGACCGGCTCGGAGTTTTACATGAAGACCGAGGAGGAGATGCGGGCGATGTTCCCGTATTGCCCCGAGGCCTGCGACAACACGCTCGAGATCGCCGACAAGTGCTACGTGGAGCTGGACTGGGACTCCATCATCCTGCCACGCTTCCCATTGCTCGATCCCGGCGAGACGCACGAGAGCCAGTTCCGCCGCGAGTGCGAGAAGGGCCTGCGCCAGCACTACGGCGACGACTGGGCTACGCGCGAGATCGGTGGCGTCAACATCAAAGAGCGCTTTGAGTACGAATACAAAGTCATCTGCGACAAGGGCTTTGCCGCCTACTTCTTGATCGTCGCCGAGTACGTGCAATGGGCCAAGGACAACGGCATCGGCGTCGGCCCCGGCCGTGGCTCGGCCGCCGGCGCCATCGTCGCCTACGCCATGAACATCACCGCGTTCGACCCGCTCGAAAACGGCCTGATGTTCGAGAGGTTCCTGTCCCCGCAGCGTACCGAGATGCCCGATATCGATATGGACTTCGACGATGAGCGGCGCCTCGAGGTCGTGGAGCACGTCCGCCAGCTCTACGGTCCCGAGAAGGTCACCCACGTCATCACCTACTCGACCATTAAGGCCAAGCAGGCCATCAACGACGCCGCACGCGTCCTGGACTATCCGGTCTACATGGGCCAGCGGCTGTCCAAGATGGTCTCGAGCGACCCCAAGGTCAAACTCAAGCAGGTGCTCGACAAACAACCCGGCAAAGAGGATCTGTTTAACCCCGACTTTGCCGAGGCCTATAAAAAGGACGACGACGCCCGCCGCATCATCGACACGGCGCTCTCGATCGAGGGCCTCACCCGTGGCGAGGGCGTGCACGCGTGCGCCGTTCTGATCTGCCGCGATCCCGTCAACGAGCACGTGCCCACCAAGCTCGATACCAAGGGCGGCGTCGAGATTACCCAGTACGAGGGTCATACCGTCGCCGACATGGGCCTGCTCAAAATGGACTTCCTGGGCCTGCGCACGCTGACGGTTATCTCCAAGGCCAAGGCCAACATCAAAAAGAACTTCGGCATCGACATCAAAGAGGAAGAGATTCCTTTTGACGATCCCGAGATCTTTAAGCTCATGGGCTCTGGCCACACCGCCGGCGTCTTCCAGGTCGAGTCCGCCGGCATGACGGCCACGATCAAGAACATGAAGCCTACCGAGTACAAGCACGTCGTAGCATTGATCGCCCTGTACCGACCGGGCCCGCTGGGCGCCGGCATGGTCTCGTCCTACATCAACCGTATGAACGGCAAGGAGCCGGCCGTCTCCTACGACGACCGCCTGGACGACATCCTGGGCGAAACCTACGGCACTATGGTCTACCAGGAGCAGGTTATGCTCATCTCCGTCGAGATGTGCGGCTTCTCCAAGGGCGAATCGGACTCGCGTATCCGTAAGCCCGTGGCTAAGAAAAAGATCAAACTGCTCACGTCGACGGTGCTCCACTGGGAGGATGGCTCGGACGAGACCACCTACGACCACTGGATGAACGGCGCTATCAAGAACAACTACACGCGCGAGGTCGCCCAGAAGATCTGGGACGATGTTCTTGAGTTCGCGTCCTACGCCTTTAACAAGTCGCACTCCGCCGGCTATGCCATTCTGGTTATGCAGACGGCATGGCTCAAGGCGCACTATCCACACGAGTACATGGCGGCTGTCCTGACGTCCTACACGGGCAAGACCGACAAGATCGTTCACTACGTCTCGGCATGCCGTCACGACGGCATCCCCGTGTTGTCGCCAGATGTCAACGAGTCCGGTACCGAGTTCACGGCTACCAAGGAAGGCGTACGCTTTGGTCTGGCCGGCATCCGCGGCGTGGGTACCGGCGTGGCGCAGGCGATTATCGCCGAGCGCGAGGCGGGCGGTCCGTTTAAGACGCTGCACGACTTTGTCGAGCGCGTGGACTCGAGCCAGGCCAACCGTCGCGTGATCGAATCGCTGATCAAGGCAGGTGCCTTCGACTCCACCGGGTATCCGCGCCGCCAGATGATGCACTTTGTGGACAAGAACAACCCCGAGAACATCATCGATGCCGCCGTGAAGCGCCAAAAGGATCGCGCGAGCGGCCAGACGTCGTTCTTCGACATGTTCGGCGATGTTGAGGGTTCGGGCTTTGAGGTGAGCGTGCCCGATCCGGACGGCCAGGAGTGGGACCGCCACCTTAAGCTGAGCCAAGAGAAGGAGGTTCTGGGCATCTATGTCTCGGACCACCCGCTGCGCCCGTTTGAGTATGCGCTAGCCAAGGCGCGCGACTTCTCGTTCTCGCAGATCGACACCGGCTACGAAGTGCAAAACCCCACGGGCGGTACCATCAACCAGGAGATTCCCGAGGGCAAGGCGCTGTGGTGGGCCGGCATGGTCTCGAGCGTGTCCAAGCGCGTGACCAAAAACGGCGACCCCATGGGCATCGTGCAGCTCGAAGACATGGAAGGCGAGGCCACGGTCGTGGTGTTCCCCAAGACCTACAAGGAGGCCGAGGGGTATCTGTACGGCGAGGTCGATCCCGAGACCGGCGCGCAGCTGTCCGACGCGTTTGTGCGCATTAAGGGCAAGCTCGAGCGCTCGGACCGCGGCGACCAGATCATCGCGCAGGAGATTGTGCCGCTGGAGCTTAGCGAGGAGAAAAACAAGCCCAAGGTCTTTGAGGTCATGGTGCCCAACAGCCGATTTAGCCAGGGCAATATGGCGCGCCTGGCCACGGTGCTCACCACCAACCCGGGCGGCGACCGCGTGGAGATCTTTATTGAGCAAGTCGACGGGCGCGTGCTGCGTGCCGAGGTGCCGGCCAAGGTCAATGCACGCTCGATTCCGCTGCTGGCAGAGGCAAAGGCGATTGTGGGTAACCAAGGCAGAGTGACGGTAATTTAAGGACGGCGTTGGCGGGGTAGCTAATTTGGGACGGGGCTATTTTAGCTACCCTTTGACTGACGGCGAATGAGTCGGGGTCGGAATGCATCTCAACCGACATATGGGGGTAGCTAAAATAGCCCCGTCCCAAATTAGCTACCCCGGGTGAGATTGGAGGAAGTGATGGCGCAGGGGACGTTTGTGCAGGCGCTCCGGAAAGAGGCGGCGCTGAGCGGCACCTTTATGAAGGGGCGTTCGCTCATGCTCAACGGCGCTGTGCTGTCGATTGAGGACAGCGGCTCGCGCTTCTCCAAAAACGTGACGGTTGAGGGCTCGGTGCGTGGTTCGCGCGGCGACCTGTACAAGACGCACGTGGCGCTCGACATGGACGAGCACGAGGTGATCGACTACGACTGCGATTGCCCCGCCGCCTATCGTTACCCCGGTATGTGCAAACACGCTATTGCTACGGCTCTGGCGTATTTGGATGCCAGCGGCGCCGAGCCCGTCGAAGGTTTGCGCACGCCGGTCCGCACGTTTACGGCGCAGCCGAAACAGCCCGCGCGCACCGCGCCCAAAGCGCCGGCCGTCAATCCCAACTTTCCCTTTCCGGCGCCCGTCCCCACGAGTCCCAGCCTCATGGCGGCGCTCTCCGATCTTTCGGACGCGCGCATGGATGAGCTGGCGAGCATGCGCCGCAAGCTTGCCGGTGCCGTTGATCCCGACGCCCCCAAAGCGGCGTTGGAGCCCTCGTTGGTGCCGTACTACAATCCGCTGTTCGCCGACCGCTTTAGCTGGGCGCTCGAGTTCCGCATTCGCTGCGGTTCGGTGTCCTACGTGGTCAAGGATATCGACGGCATGGCCGACGCCTATGTCCGAGGCGGTACCTTCTCGTACGGCAAGAAGCCCACGTTTGTCCATACGCCCGAAGCCTTCGAAGACGTGTCGATAAAGCTGCTCAACCTTGTTGTGACGACAGTTGCCTATCTCGATGACATCACAAGCTCGCGTTCGGCGTCGTACGACTTTGCCCGCAGCGGTTTTGTCGCCGAGCGTCAGCTGCCGCTGTCCGAGCATAGCATCGTATATGTGCTGGACCTGCTGCGTGGCCAGACCATCTCCTTTGAGCCCGCCTGGTCGCGGGGGACGACGACGCATCGCACCTATGACGTGGCGGTTGAGATGCCTCCGGAAGGGGAGGACGAGGCGCTGGCTAAGCGCCCGCCGCTTCTTGCCGCCAAAATCGCGCCGGCGGCTGGTGGTAGCTACGATCTGCGCCTGCCGGCCGATGCATACTGCTTTGCTTCGGGCGACGTAGCCTATCTGGTCGACACCCGCCGTGCGCGCCGCACCGATGTAGCGTTTGCCCAGCATGCAGCGCCGTTCCTATCGCGCTTGCTGCCCTGTCGCACGCCAGTCCATATCGCTGCCGACCAGGTGGGGGAGTTCTGTCGTATGGCTCTACCCATTTTGCGCGACTACACCGACCTCACCGCGCCCGCCGCGCTCGATACCGTGGCACCCGAGCCGAGCTTTGCTATGGCAATCGGCGTCGACGATGGGCTCGTGACCTGCAAAATTACGGTTACCTACGGCGATTGGTCAGCGGATCTCTTTAGCCTGGGCGCTCCGGGCAGTCCCTTCGAAGAGCAACGCCCCGGCGTGCCGCCCCGCGACGAGGTGGCGGAGTTTCGCGTTATGGACACGGCGGCCCTGTACTTCGATTTCTACGAGGGCGGTCTGGCGTTCGAGGAGCGCGATGACGAGAGCTTGTTCTGCCTGCTGACCGAGGGTCTGTCTGCCCTGTCCGAGCTGGGTGAGGTCATGCTCAGCGACCGTCTGCGCCAGATCTCGGTCCGCCCTGCGCCCAAGCTCTCGGTTCGTGCGACCGTCAAGAGCAACCTGCTCGATGTCGAGCTGGGCGCGAGCGGGCTTTCGGCCGCGGACCTTGCCGTCTATCTCGATTCGTACAAGCGTCATCAAACGTTTGCGCGCCTTACGTCCGGCGACATCGTTCGCCTGGACGAGGGCGCCCGAGCCGCGTTTGGCCTTGCCGAGGATCTGGGGGTCGATGCTGTCGACCTGCTCGACGGCGTGTCGCTTCCCGCGTCGAGCACCCTGTTCGTCGATAGCATGCTCGCGCGCACGCCCGCGCTCGAGGCCGATCGCGACGCTGCGTTCCGCCGTACCGTCGAGCGCCTGGACACGCTCGGCAAGATGGACTTTACGGTGCCGGTCTCGCTCAAGGCCACACTGCGCG
>CABUQI010000072.1 GCA_902493545.1 uncultured Collinsella sp.
ACGAGCCGCTGGCCGATACGTCGGCCAAGGCGCTGCGTGCCCGCTCCGCCGAGGCCCGCTCCGAGGCCGACGAAACCGGCGTGGCGCCCGAGCTGCTCGCCGCTGTCAACAACGGCGAGCTCGCCTTTGTGGCGCCGGCGGACGAGTTTCTGTGCGGCACGGCGACGCTCATCGAGCAGTTGGCCCAGACCAAGGGCATCCCAGTCACGCGCGTAGACATTCCCGCGCAGCTTAAGGGCGCGCTGTTCCTAGTGAGCGACGAGCACGGCGTGGTCCCCGCGACCGAGACAGACGCCGCCGAGGCCGACGCCGCCACGGTCGCCTTCTTCGCCGACGGCTACGAAAAGCTCCGTGCCCGCCGCTCCTAACCTCAAGGCGGGGTTGGCTTACTGAAGCGAGCGAGCGCGTTCGATTGCGTAGGCGAGCGACAGCTGCTCCATCTCCGGGGCGCATTTGTAGCTCAGTCCGGTGAGAGCTGTCACCTTATCGAGGCGATATCGAATTGTGTTCGGGTGCTGGCCAGTCTGCTTGGCGGTTTGCTCGATACGTCGGTCGTTCTCGATGAATGCGGCGAGCGTTGATTCCAGTTCGCTGCCATGCTCGCTGTCGTGCTCGCGTATCGGCGAGAGAATCGCCTCCGAGAACGATCGCATCTCCGGGGTTTCCGCAAAAGGCATCACGGTTTTCAGGATGCCGAGCTGCGTATAGCGGACGGGACCCTCGGCTCGTTGACAAGATAGGCGCTGTGCGTAAATCGCCTGCGAGATCGCCTGCGCCACCGCCTCGTCTCCAAACAGAATATCGCTGATGCCGAGCCCTTCCGCTCCGCCATCGATGCCGCTAGCCTCGATGAGCTCCGTGAGCGCCTGCACGATTCGCTCCACATCGAGCGTCTGCTCCGAGTCGCTTGTCGCTACGAATAGCAATCCTCCGTCATAGGGTGCCAGCATGTTGTGGCATCCGGCGAGGGTCGATTTTGCACAGAGACGTTCGATTTGCAAAAACGCACGCGGGTCGAGGGGCTCTGCAAACGATGCGAACAGGGCGACCGCTTCGTCCAGAAATGACGGGTTGAGGCTTCGGATGCGTCGGCAGATGGACTCGGGCGATACGTCTGTCCTCAAGGCATCGATCTCGCGCTGTGCGAAGTCGATGGACGCGAGCTGCTCGATATGCCGTTTGACCTCATAGATGACGCTGTCAAAGAACAGTGAGTCGTCGGTCGTGAGAAAGACCGGGTAGTGCCGCGCGTTGGCGTAGCGGATGGCTTGGTCGGGAATCGGGATGTGCAGTACGTTTTTGATGATGAGACCGCTCGTTCCCTTGGCGACGAGGTATTTCACGGCTTCAGTGATGAGGTACGGGTCGTCCTTCGCATAGAGGAAAGTGCTGAGGATGATCTCGTCTGAGCTGAAGTTGACGCGCTGGTACTTGTTCTTGAGGCCGGGCATGAGTTCATAATCGAGGATCCCGACGCCGGAGACGGCACGCGAGACGCCATCGCTGCCGGCGATTAGACGGACCGACCCCTCATATTCCCGTGAGAAGTCCGAGATGGTGTATAGCATCAACATCACCTTGTAAATCAATACAATAAGTACAGGTATAAATAGGATAATCGCACATCCGTATGCCGTTGATGTAAGAAATAGTTCAAATACCAGCTGATAGAACGAAAAATCAAATTGAGAATCGTTGTAGATTCCAACAAGAAATGATCCTTGGCGGCATCGTTACTAAACCGTACAGTGAAGCAACGTAAAGCTTTCGCTGAGAGGAGCGATGATGGGGCAGATGATGGTACTTTCGGCCGAGGAAGTTTCCAAGGTGCTGACGATCGAGGATGCAATCGCTGCCGTGGAGGAGGCATATCGCCAGAAGGCAACGGGCAAGGGTGTAGCGTGGCCGATGGTATATGAGCAGTTCGAACCCGGTGTGGCCGATATGGATATCCGCTCGGGCGAGTTAGCGGGAAGCGGCCTCTTCGGTCTCAAGCTCACTGCCTGGTTCTCTCAGAATCCCAAAAAGGGGCTGCCCGAGATCTTTGGCACCACGCTGCTGTGCGACAACGCGGCGGGAGAGCCGTTGGCGCTGCTCAATGCCTCTGCCGTCACTGGACTTCGCACCGGTGCCGCCGCTGCGCTCGGTGCCAAGTGGCTGGCTCGGGCGGATGCGTCCAAATTGCTTGTTGCGGGTGCCGGCCATATGAGCACCTATATGGTGGCGGGCGTGCTCGCCGCCTGTCCCAAAGTGAGCAAGGTCAAGGTGTGGGAGCCGGTTTCCGATGCCGCGCCCGAGGCCCGCGTCGAGCGCATGCGAGACGAGGTCGTCCATATCTTGGACGCCTGCGAGCATGCTCGCGAGGCATCCACCTATTCCATCGAGGCGACGGCCGACGGCCAAGGCGCCGCGGCAGAGGCCGACATCATCGTGACGATCACGCCGGCGACCAAGCCCATCATTCCCGATTCATGGGTGCGTCCTGGTACGCATATCTCCTGCGTCGGTGCCGACATGCCCGGCAAGCAGGAGCTCGCCTCGGCGCTTGTCGCCCGTGCCGCTGTTTACGTCGACGACCGCGAGCAATCGGTCACGTCCGGTGAGCTGGAGATTCCGGTTGCTGAGGGTGTCATCACGCCCGAGGACATCAGAGCGGAGCTCGGCGAAGTCATCGCCGGCACGGCTACGGGGCGTTCGGATGACGAGCAGGTGACGGTGTTCGATACGTCGGGCATCGCCGTTCAGGACCTTTCGGCATCGAAAATCGCCTACGACCGCGCCGTCGAGGCGGGGCTGGGCACCGTGGTGGAACTGTAAGAAAGTCAAGGAAAGGAAACGACAATGCAGATCAAGGATTTCGCCGTCGAGCAGTGGATGAACGAGTGGGAGACCAAGTGCACCCACAACGTTGCGGAGACGTGCGTCTACTCCCTCACGCTCGACCAGCTGTTCGAGCTTACGAACACCGACAAGAAGGCGTGGCTCGATAGCCTGTGCTCGCGCCGATTCACCTACGGAGACATCGAGGGGCAGCCCGGCTTCCTCGAGGGGGTCGCGCGTCTCTATAAGACGGTCGAGCCCGAGCATATCGTGCCCACGCACGGCGCGACCGGTGCCAACTCCCTGGTTATTTCCACGCTCGTCGAACCGGGCGATCACGTAGTCTCCGTCAAGCCCACCTACCAGCAGCTTTACTCGATTCCCGAGATGTGCGGTGCGAAGGTCGATATTCTTCAGCTCGATCGCAAGAACGGCTACCACGTCGACGTCGACGCGCTCGATGCTCTGGTGACCGACGATACCAAGCTCATCTGCATCAATAACCCGGACAACCCCACGGGCGCCCTGCTCGACACCGATACGCTCAAGGCGATTGTCGAGGTCGCACGCAAACACGACGCGTGGGTGCTCTGCGACGAGGTCTACCGTCTGCTTACTCAGACGGATGAGTACTCCGAGTCCGTGATCGACCTGTACGACAAGGCCATCGTCACCGCATCCATGTCCAAGGTCTGGTCGTTCGCCGGCCTGCGTCTGGGCTGGGCGGTCACCAAGAGCCCGGAGCTCCGTCGCGCGCTGCTCTCGCATCGTGACTACAACCTGATTTCCGCTGGCATATTCAGCGAGACGGTGGCGGAGCTGATTCTGGGCAACGCTTCCGTGATCCTTGAGCGCAGCCGTCGCATCGTCCGTCAGAACCTTGCTGTTCTGGAGAAGTGGGTCGAGAGCGAGCCGCACCTGTCGTTCGTCAAGCCCGAGGCGGGTACCACCGCGCTCGTGTATTACGACTACGACATCGACTCCAAGACGTTCTGCATCGACATGATAAAGAAGTCCGGCGCGCTCGTCACTCCGGGCGATTGCTTCGAGGAGCCCAAGAGCATGCGCATCGGCTATGCATACTCCGATAACACCGACGACCTGCAGAAGGGCCTGGATGCCATCTCCGCGTACATGCGTACGCTCGAGTAGAGACTCGTGGTCGAAGTGATGGGGCCGATCGGTTTAGGACCGGTCGGCCCCTATTTTCTCTCAAGACTACCGAACGCTTTTGTCACATTAGGTGCCCACGGGGTCGTATCGCTGCGACGCTGTGGGCATAATGGTGTGAAAGGTGCAAGTTACGCGAAATGGGAGGACACATGGCGCTGATCTATGTCGTTGAGGACGACGAGCCCATTCGTCGTGAGCTTATCGACATCCTTGCCCGCGCCGGGTTTGAGATCGAGGCCTGCGAATCGTTTGAGCACGTCTCGCGCGATATTCTCGCCGCCGCACCCGACCTGGTGCTGCTCGACCTGACGCTTCCCGTCAAAGACGGCCAGCACATCTGCCACGAAGTCCGCCGCGAATCCGAGGTCCCCATCATCGTCCTCACGTCGCGCACGACCGAGATTGACGAGGTCATGGCCATGACACTCGGTGCGGACGACTTTGTTCCCAAGCCCTACAGTGCGCGCGTGCTCGTGGCGCGCATCAACGCGCTGCTGCGTCGCACCGCGGTGGCAGGCGAGCGCAGCACACTTGTCCACAAGGGCCTGGAGCTCGATCTCGCTCGCTCCATGGTCACCAACATGCAAACCGGCACCAGCACCGAGCTCACCAAAAACGAGCTGCGTATCCTCTCGCTGCTTCTGAGCCGTGCGGGCAAGATCGTTTCGCGCTCGGCCATCATGCAGGACCTGTGGGACTCCGACGCCTTCGTGGACGACAATACGCTTACCGTCAACATCAACCGCCTGCGCACCACGCTCGAAAAAATCGGCATCAAGGGGTATTTGACCACGCATCGCGGCCAAGGCTATTCGGTCTAGGGGCCGGCTATGTCGTTTGGCAAGTTCTTTAAAGATGCGCTGCTTCCCGTCGCCGTGTGGACGTGTGGCGTGCTGCTGAGCTGCTTTGTGCTGACGGTCGCCGGCGCACCCGTTTCTATCGTGGTCGTGGCGGTTGGCGTGTCCTTTATCTTCGGTATGCTCGGCATCGTGATCGAGTACGCGCGCCGTCGTCGTTTTCTGCGCCAGCTGGAGCGTGCGGCAGAGGAGCTCGAGAGTCCCGCATGGGTGCAGGAGATGGTGCAATGCCCGACCTATGCCGAGGGCGAGCTCGAGTACGAGGTCTTGCGCCGGGTGGGCAAGGCGGCATGCGACGAGGTTGCCGAAGGCCGGCGTCAGACCGATGACTATCGCGACTATATCGAGAGCTGGGTCCACGAGGCCAAGCTGCCCCTGGCGGCGGCCCATCTGATTTTGGAAAACCTGGATGGCAGCGAAGACGACCTGTCGCGTGTGGATGACCTGGGTCGCGAGCTGGCTCGCGTGGAGCGCTATATCGACCAGGCGCTGTACTACGCGCGCTCGGAAGTCGTGGAGCGGGACTACCTGATTCGCCGCTGGGATCTCAAGACCCTGGTGACGGGCGCGATTAAGGCCAACGCGCGCGAGCTCATCGCGGCGCACGTGGCCCCGGTGTGCGAGAACCTCGACTTTGAGGTCTTTACCGACGAGAAGTGGCTCGAGTTTATTCTGGGCCAGCTCATTCAGAACAGCATTAAATATGCGCGTGAGGACGGCGCAAAGATTGAGTTTTCGGGTGCGTTGCTGGACGAGGGTCTGGCAAGCGAGCGCATCGAGCTT
This sequence comes from uncultured Collinsella sp., assembly GCA_902493545.1. Classification (GTDB taxonomy): domain Bacteria; phylum Actinomycetota; class Coriobacteriia; order Coriobacteriales; family Coriobacteriaceae; genus Collinsella. The sequence goes on from CABUQI010000072.1 coordinate 5,634, forward strand.
ACCGTCGCGGACAACGGCTGTGGCGTGTGTGCGGCAGACCTGCCGCGCGTGTTCGAGAAGGGCTTTACCGGCGACAACGGCCGCACCACCAAGCGCGCAACGGGCATCGGTCTCTATCTGGTGGCGCGCCTGTGCTCCAAGATGGGCATCGACGTCACCGCAGCATCCGACTCCGGCAAAGGCTTTGTCGTCACGTTTGCCTTCTCAACCAACAAGTTTCAATACTTCGAGTAACGCACACGGCAGATGTCCGCCCAAACAAAACGTGCCGCCCCAAACGGGGCGGCACGCCATTTTTCCATCAGACAACTCGTTGAAGCAAGGTTGCGAAGGCCGCGGGGCCGGGAGGGGTTTCCTAAGGGCACATCCCGCAGCCGCAACGCGGCGAGGACGTGCCCGTGGAAACCCCGCAGGCCCCGCGGCCGGTGGGAGCAACGCTACTTCACGACCAAGATGTCGCAGTCCGTATTGCGCAGCAGGAACGTCGAAATC
>CABUQI010000073.1 GCA_902493545.1 uncultured Collinsella sp.
GCTATTATTCGACCAACGCCAAGGTGTTGAGCGACCTTGCCCGCGACCACGAGATTGTGCGCCTGATTTTGGACTGGCGTGAGAAGTCCAAGATTAAGTCGACCTATCTGGACACGCTAGGTCCGTTGCGCCGTGGTGACGGTCGAGTGCACACCACGTACAACCAGACCATCACCGCGACGGGGCGTCTGTCCTCGAGCGACCCGAACCTGCAGAACATTCCGACGCGCTCGGAGCTGGGGCGTACCGTCAAGACGGCGTTCTCGGCGGGCGAGGGCAGCGTCTTTTTGGCGGTGGACTACTCGCAGATCGAGCTGCGCCTGCTCGCGCATCTTTCGGGTGATGAACATCTGGTACGTGCCTTTAACGAGGGCGAGGACTTCCATGCCGAGACGGCCGCGCGTGTATTTGGCGTGCCGGTGTCCGAGGTGACACCCGACCTGCGCAGCCGCGCCAAGGCCGTGAACTTTGGCATCGTGTACGGCCAGCAGGCCTACGGTTTGTCGCAGTCGCTGCATATCTCGATGGCCGAGGCGCGCGATATGATCGATCGCTACTACGAGGCCTACCCGGGCGTGCGCACATTCCTCGATAATGTGGTGGCGCGTGCCAAGCAGACGGGCTACGCCGAGACCATGTACGGTCGCCGGCGTCATATTCCGGAGCTCAAGGCCAAAAATCCGCAGCTTCGCGGCTTTGGCGAACGCACGGCCATGAACCACCCCATGCAGGGCACCGCAGCAGACATCATCAAGATCGCCATGGCCCGCGTAAGCCGCCGCCTGGAAGAAGAGGGCTTTGCCGCCCACATGATCCTACAAGTGCACGACGAACTGGACTTTGAGTGCCCCGTCGACGAAGTCGAGCGCCTCACCGCCATGGTCCGCGACGTTATGGAGCACGTAGTAGACCTCCGCGTCCCCCTAATCGCCGAAGCCAGCACCGGCATAACCTGGGCCGACGCCAAGTAAAGGTACACCCACAACTCCAAAGTAACCAAAACCAGAAGGGGGCTCCTTGCCAACAAGGAGCCCCCTTCATTCAATTAAATTCAGCCAAAGTATCTAGGCGCCAAGACGCCATCCAGGCGGCAAGCAAGTCACCCAAGGACCTGGCCGGGCGAGGCGGGTAAGTTTTCGTAGATTCCGCACGAGCCGGAAAGCACTTAATGTGCTTTCCGAGCGAGCCCAGGACCTGACCGAGCGAAAAACTTACCCGCCTCGCCCGGCCAGGTCCGACGAGCCACGTTAACGAGCCGCCAAGATGGCGTCGATGAGCGTCAGTACGCCCCCGTCGTTGTTACTCGGAATGCGCCATTTAGCATGCGCGTTCATATGCTCCTCGGCGTTGTCCACGATAAAGCTGTGGCCGACGCGCTCCAGCATGGGGATGTCGTTGTAGGTGTCGCCCGCAGCAGCGGCGTCAGCGATATCGATGCCCAGGTGCTCGCAAAGATGCGCGACGCCGGCGCCCTTGTCGACACCCAGGTTCATAAAGTCGATCCACTCGCGCCCGGCGTTGGTGACGTAGAGCTTGTCCGAGAACTCGGGGCTATAGGTCTCGCGGAAAGCGGGCTCGGCGTCGTAGCCGGGGAAGAAGACCGAAATCTTGTTGGACTCGAAATCAATGCCCTCAAAGCTGTCGACGTAGTTGATTGTGTTGTAGTAGACGCTGATCTCGTCGTGGTACTGATGGTCACGGGCAAGCACGTAGAACTCGTCGAAGCAGCACAGGACGGGAACGGCGCGCGGGTCCTCCGAGGCACGGCTCAAGACCTGCTGATACAGCGCCACATCGATGTTGCTCTTATAGATATAGTTGCCGCGATAGATGACGCAGGCTCCGTTGTCGGGACAAAAGGCGAGGCGGTTCTTGATGCCCTCGAACATCTCCTCGAGCTTGGGGGCTGGACGTCCGCTAGCGGGGCAGAACACGATGCCAGCCTCGGCGAGCTTGTCCAGGCGCTCATCAAGACCCTGAGGTAGCACGCGCTCGTCGGTGAGAAGCGTCTTGTCCATATCAACGGCGAGAATCTTAATGTTTCCAATATTGGCGTCCGATTCGTAAGTTTGCATAAAAGCGAGCCTTTCGTTTCGAAATTGTTTCAGATGTTATAACCATCAACTCGTAGTCAGGCGTATTTTCGCAGGAACGCAGCGTATTTGCACTGCATTTCACAAACTAATGAAAAAACTTTTCAGAAATTTGAATTTGTCGCTTGTGCAGCGGGCACTTTATCGTAATATAGCGACCATCGAAAACGGAGACGGAAAAACAACCGCTTACCGAGTAAAAGGTACCGTTTACGATATTAGAATTGCGCCCGGCGATAGGTGAAAGGAGAGGCAGATGCAGTTCGTAAAGATCATCACCACTGCAGACAATGCCATCCGACGCCAGCGCGCAATTTCCCGACGACGATAACAATCGTCTCTGTCCGCATGGGGCGAATTGCCTCAACAGAGTCATTTTGAGGTCGTTGGGTTTTAGCATGACATTGCTGCATGTTTCTAGGGCATGTATGTGCTGATTTTTGCTATTTAACCTGATATTGCACGGTATATGACCTTGAAATGACTTGCAACTGACCGATGTTCTAACTAGCTACCAAGGGCGAAAGGAAACAGCCATGAGCAAGGAAAAAGTCGTTCTCGCATATTCCGGTGGTCTTGATACATCCGTATGTGTCAAGTGGCTCCAGGACGAGAAGAATCTCGATGTCGTTTGTGTCTGCGGCAACGTGGGCCAGGAGGAGACCGGCCTGGACGCCAAGAAGCAGAAGGCGCTTGACCTTGGCGTTCTCGATTGCCAGGTACTCGACCTGCGCGACGAGTTCTCCGATGAGTTCCTGACTAAGGCCATCGCTGCAAACTCCATGTACGAGAACAAGTACCCGCTGCTCTCCGCCCTGTCTCGCCCGCTGCTCGCCAAGAAGCTCGTCGAGGTCGCTCACGAGTTTGGCGCGACCTACGTCGCCCACGGCTGCACCGGCAAGGGTAACGACCAGGTTCGTTTTGAGGCTGCCGTCAAGGCCCTCGACCCCGAGCTCAAGGTTATCGCCCCGGTTCGCGAGTGGGATCTGAAGTGCCGTCCCGACGAGGTCGCCTATGCCCACGCCCACAACGTGCCGGTTCCCGAGGGTGCCAACGACAACCCCTACTCCATCGATGACAACCTGTGGGGTCGCGCCATCGAGTGCGGTCACCTGGAGGATCCCTGGAACGAGCCGCTCGACGACGCTTGGGTTATGACCAAGAACCCCGAGGACACGCCCGACACCCCGACGTATACCGAGATCGAGTTTGAGGCCGGCAAGCCCGTCGCCGTCGATGGCAAGAAGATGAAACTCTCCGAGATCGTCATTGCCCTCAACAAGATTTCGGGCGACAACGGCTTTGGTCGCCTGGACCTGGTCGAGGATCGTCTGGTGGGCCTCAAGAGCCGCGAGTGCTACGAGGTTCCCGGCGCCCTGACGCTCATCACCGCCCACAAGGCACTCGAGGACATCTGCGTCGAGGGCGACCTGCTCAAGACCAAGATTAAGCTCGAGCAGGATTGGGCGACCGCCGTGTACAACGGCCAGTGGTACAGCCCGCTCAAGAACGCGCTCGACGCCTTTATGGCCGACACCCAGAAGTTCGTGACCGGCACCGTCCGCCTGAAGTTCTTTAAGGGCAACTGCCATGTCGTCGGTCGCAAGAGCCCGTTTAGCCTGTATGACTACGGTCTGGCTACCTACGACCGCGACACCACGTTTGATGAGAAGGCCAGCGCCGGCTTTATCGAGATCGACACACTGTCGCTCAAGACGTGGGCCAAGGTCCAGGGTCCCAGCTCTGCTGCCGCTCAGGCTTAAGTCTTCCTTCCCTTGGTATCCGCGCGGCCCATCCGCGTGATACATAACGGGCGCATGGGGTCCCTACCTTTCGTTATGCTTGCTGACACTTCTTAACATCGGTGGCCCCTACGTTCCGCCCGCATATATGACGCCGCGACTGCGGCTGAGTCCGAGCCCCGCCGGGGTTGTCCGGCGGGGCTCCTTCTATCAATTTGGCGGCTCTGCGCCTATATATATGAGGAGTATCCATTATGTTCAATGCTGTCGTGCATGCTTTACTTGCCCTCGCGCCCGAGCTCGATGCTGCAAAGGTCGAGGAGGTCCCCATGAGCCTGAAGGCTTGGATTGACTGTTCGCAGGGCAACATCCGGAGGGAGACGTTGGGTGCCAAGTGCATGGTGCGTCACTTCTTTGCAAATTAGCTACATGGCCCCGCGCGCAGTGGGGAATGTGTAAAACTAGCGGTTGGTAAATCGCTTTAGCGATATGGCGCATTGCTTTGGGCGCTTGTTTTGGTATTTGGAGAAAGGAGACGGTTCCATGGCTCTTTGGGGCGGTCGTTTTGAGGCGGGCGTGGCCGAGGTCACGCAGGAGTTTGGTGCGTCGTTGCCGGTCGACAAGCATCTCTATAAGCAGGATATCGCCGGCTCTAAGGCACATGCCAAGATGCTGGCCGCCCAGGGCATCATCAGTGCCGAGGACGAGCAGGCGATCGCCGAGGGCCTGACCGGAATCGAGCAGGATATCGATGCCGGCAACTTCACCTTCGATATCAACGACGAGGACATTCATATGTCCATCGAGAGCGAGTTGACGCGCCGCATCGGCGAGGCCGGTAAGCGCTTGCATACCGGGCGTTCGCGCAACGACCAGGTGGCGACCGATACGCGCCTGGGCGTCAAGGCGCTTGCCAAGGAGCTCATGGAGGCCAATCTTGAGCTGCGCCATGTGCTGGTGGATGCGGCCAAGAAGTACGACAAGGTGATTCTGCCGGGTTACACGCATATGCAGCACGCTCAGCCCGTGCTGCTGTCGCATCATCTGCTGGCATATTCCTGGATGTTCGCGCGCGACTTTACGCGCCTGAAGGCCGCCTTTGATGCCGCCGACAACTGTCCACTGGGTGCTGCCGCGCTTGCCGGTACGAGCTATCCGCTCGATCGCCAGATGACGGCTGCCGAACTTGGCTTTGCGGGCGTGATTCCCAACTCGCTCGATGCGGTTTCCGACCGTGATTTCCTGCTCGACCTGCATTACGCCGGCTCCGTCATGGCCATGCACCTGTCGCGTCTTTCCGAGGAGATCGTGCTGTGGTCGAGCTCCGAATTTGGCTTTATCACGCTTTCAGACTCTTACTCCACCGGCTCGTCTATCATGCCACAGAAGAAGAACCCCGACTTTGCCGAGCTTATCCGCGGCAAGAGCGGTCGCGTGTACGGCAACCTGGTGCAGTTGCTCGTGACCATGAAGGGCTTGCCGCTCGCCTATAACAAGGACTTGCAGGAGGACAAGGAGGGCGCGCTCGATACCGCCCATACGCTCATGCAGTGCCTGTCCGTTATGGCCGGAATGATTTCGACTTGGACCGTCAACGAGGATGCCATGGCGCGCGAGTGCGGCGTGGGACACCTTGCCGCCACCGATGTTGCCGATTACCTGGCCAAGCGTGGCCTGCCGTTCCGCGAGGCACATGCCGTGGTGGGGCATCTGGTCCTGATGTGCGAGAAGCGCGGCTGTAATCTTGAGGACCTGCCGTTTGAGGTGTTCCAGGAGGCAAGCCCGCTCTTTGAGCGCGACATTACCGAGGCGCTCGACATCCCGTCGATTGTTGCCGCGCGCACGACCGAGGGCGGCACCGCTCCTGCCGCCGTTGCCGCGCAGCTGCAGCGTGCCGAGTCACAGCTCGTGGCCGACGAGGGCGCGTTTGGATCGCTGACCAAGGTCGTCGAGATGGGTCACGGGGTTAATTAGCTTATTGGATGCGTCTGTCTGGTGTGTTCATCATATCTTGCCTTTACGGGTGCCCGCTACGGTGGGCGCCCGTTTTGTTATAGAGAAGGGAGGGGCTTGTCGAGAACTTCTGTAGGACCTTTGGGCAGGTTGTGAAGGGGGTGCGTTCACGGGTGGCAACCGACCGTCCGCTCGGTTCGGTGCGGTTGATGGGCGGTCGGATGGTACTCTAATCGGGCTTCGAAACAGAAGTGACACATATGGAGC
>CABUQI010000074.1 GCA_902493545.1 uncultured Collinsella sp.
TGCCAGGCCGAGGTCGGAAGCGCCGCCGCCATGGCAGCCGCCGCGCTGGTGCAGATGCTCGGCGGCACGCCCGAGCAGGCGCTTGACGCCAGTTCCATCGCGCTGAGTAACCTACTGGGCCTCGTTTGTGACCCCGTCGGTGGCCTCGTGGAGGTGCCCTGCCAAAACCGCAACGCCATCGGCGTGGCAGCGGCCTTTAGCTCGGCACAACTCGCCCTCGCAGGCATTAAGAGCCTGGTGCCGTTTGACCAGATGGCACATGTCATGCTCTCGGTGGGTCACGCGTTGCCGGCCACGCTGCGCGAGACGGCAAAGGGCGGCATCGCGCAGGCTCCGGCCGCACTTTCGGCCTGTGCAAAATGCGGTGTGTGCGGATAGCGGCAAAGAACGACTCAAAGGTGGGACAAATGTCCCACCTCTTTTGAATGCCACCGTTTCCGTACCACAAACAGCAGGGCAATCGCTATAATGCAAGCCCAGTAAAAACACGATGAACCGCAAGGCGAAAATCGAAGGATATGCATACGATGTCGCAAAACGATCGAACTCAACTGATTCCCGATCCGCAGCAGCCGAGCAGGCACACCGGCAGCGTTCAGTCGCCGCGTCCTATCGCGCCGAGCCACGGTCAGCAGCGTAGTGCAGCAAACGCTTCCCAACACCCGAACCAACAGCGACAGCAGCGTCAACAACGTCAGCAGCGCCGGGCAAACGGCAATGCGCCCAAGCAGCCCCCCACGCACGCTCGAGGCGATCGCGGCCCCGCGCGCAAACCCGCCGAGAACAATAAGTCGGGCAAAAAGACGACGCTCTTTGTCGTCCTGGGCCTAATCGTCATTGTCTATATCGTAGGCGTCGTAGCGTTTTCGCAGGTAGCCTACCCCAACACCACCATCGCCGGCGTCGACGTCTCGTTCTCCAACGCTTCGTCTGCCGCCACCAAGGTCAATTCGGCATGGAAGCACTATAAGCTCGCCGTGACAGGCGATGACTTTAGCTGGACCTATCAGCCCGAGTCCGATGAGCCCATCGTCGACGGCGAAGCTGCCGCAAAAGAAATCATCAGCCACAACGAAGCCTTTATATGGCCGGTCCGTCTTGTGGAATCCTTAAGCGGCAAAACCAAAACAACCGCTACCTCCAACGAAGTCGATCTTGATCAAGACGTCGACCTGTCCATGCTTTCCGACACCTTTGACCAAAAGAAGTTTGAGAAGGATCTGGGCGCCGCCATCGACGAGTTTAACGAGGGGCGTTCGGGCACGTTCGAGGCCAATAGCTCCTATGACGAGCAAGCGGGCAAGTTTACCGTCGAGAAGGCGCGCTCCAACGAAAAACTCAACCGCGAGCATGTCATCAAGTATGCCGAGCTCGAGCTTGCCTCACTGGCCGAGTCCGTAGATCTTTCCATGCTCGGCAACGATGCCTATGAGCCACTCAATGGAACGCTGACAGATGATCAGATTCAGGCCGCATGCGATGCCGCCAACAACTTCCTGGGCGTCAACGTGACCCTCAAGCTCAACGGCGAGGATGCCGGCAAGGTTGATGGCAGCTCCGTGTTGCAGTGGATCAGCTTTGCCGATCCGGCCAACCCCACGCTCGATACGTCGCAGATCAGTAGCTGGGCAGCCGAGCTCGCCAACGGCTTTAATACCGTGGGCTCCACTCGCTGGTGGACGCGCGCCGATGGCAAGCAGTGCGCCGTCGAAGGCGGCGACTTTGGTTGGTCCATCGACAGCAGCTCGCTCGCCAAGCAGGTCGAGGACGCCATTAACAACAAGCAGGCCGGCGAGATCGAGATCAAGTACTCCCAGAAGGCCGACACCTTTACCGCAAAGGGAGAGCCCGACTGGAAGGCGTATATCGACGTCGACCTGTCCGAGCAGCACGCGCGCTACTATGACGAGAACGGTAATATCGTTTGGGAGGCCAACTTTATTTCCGGCAAACCGGGCGAAGACGCCACCCCCGAGGGCGTGTGGCAGATCAACAGCAACGACGGCGGTAGCACCCTGATCGGAGCCAAGGACCCCGAGACGGGCAAGCCCAAATACGAGAGCCCGGTGAGCTACTGGATGCCGTTCGAGGGCAATATGATCGGCTTCCACGATGCCACCTGGCAAAACGACAAGAGCTTCGATAACGCCGAGTCGTACAAATGGTGCGGCAGCCACGGCTGCATCAACCTGCGCCTGGCAGACGCCAAGGCACTTCACGACTGCATCAAAGTCGGCCTGTGTGTGGTTGTCCACTCGTAGTGCAACGCGCACATTCATACAACGTGGAACCGCTGCGACCAATCTAACAGTTCCGAAAGAAACCGTTTTATGCGCCCGCCTCAACCGGTGGGCGCATATACTTATCGAGGTACTTTCTATAAAGGAGACGCTATGCCGAATGTCCCCACGACCACCCCGGGCCCGGATGATACCGAGCATACGCTCGAAGATGTCACCGAAACGATTCCTCTGATTACAAACGTACATGCCGATAAGCAGAGCGGACGCGCGAACGATGCGACCGAGATTTCCGATGAAGAGGCATATGCCAAGCTCAAGGCAAAACGTGCCGAACGTCGACGCAAAAAGCTCATCCGACGCGGCATTGCGGCCGGCGTCGTGGCCGCCATTGTGCTCATCGCCGTTGTCGTGACCCTGGTTATCAATGCGCAGCCACAGGGCACTAGCGGGCCTGTGACCGACATGGTGACCGAGGGCACGTTTACCACAACGGTCGAGGCGAAAGGCCAGCTCAAACCAATTTCGTCCTCAGTGGTCTCCCCTTCTGTCGACGGCACGGTCGATTCGATCAACGTGCAGGCGGGCCAATCCGTCAACGAGGGCGACGTGCTTATGACCATTAAAAACGACGAGCTCGATCGCAACGTTGCCGAGGCACAGCGTGCAGTTGCTGCCGCTCAAGAAGACCTCGCTAATGCGAAGAAAGCCGCAGCTGCCGCTCAGGCCACCCCAACGACGGACGTCGATGGAGCTTCCGCAGCGGCTGGCGTCTCCGACGCATCAGCGGACACGAACGCCGTATCGGCCGCGCAGCGCAGCCTCGCTTCGGCCCAGGCAAACCTCGATCAGGCGAACGCCAAGGCCGCCAGCCGTACGGTCACGGCCCCGAGCTCGGGCAGCATCGTGGAGCTCAACGCCAAGGTGGGCGCCACGGTAACAGGCGGCATGATTATGGGCGAAAGTGATACGAGCGGTGGCAAGCAGTGCATGCAGATCGCCGACCTATCCAAGATGAAGGTGACCGTACAGGTGGGAGAAAAGGACATCGCCAAGATCGCCGTTGGGCAGAGCGCCAACGTCACGTATCCCGCGTTTCCCGATATCGTGAGCCAGGGCACCGTCACGGCTATCGCGTCGGTGGCAAACTCCGACGCCGCTAACGGTGGCGGCGGCAGCGTAACCTTTAACGTCGACATCCTCATCGAGGCGCCCGACGCGCGCCTGAAGCCGGGCATGACGGCCGAGGTCTCGGTGGTGACCGAGCAGCTCGACGACGTGGTGATGGCGCCGACGATGGCGCTCATGACCGAAGACGGCGAACACTATTACGTCAACGTGGCAACCGATGACGAGGGCAAGCAGACCCGCCGCGTGAAAGTGACCGTCGTGACGCAAAACGACAACGAAGCCGTAGTCGGCAAGACACAGGTCAAGCGCGACGACCAGGGCAACGAGATCAACCCTAACGTGCCGATTACCAAGCTGCGCGATGGCGACACCCTCGTCATGGACACCGGAGCGGACGCAACGGCTGACGGCGGCTACAGCACGGATTCGGGCAGAATGTCTGACGACGAGGGCATGTAATGCGTCCCGTTATCGACATCCGCAACGTGCACCGCATCTTTGAAAGCGAGGCAGGTTGCGCCCACATCCTGCATAACGTGAGACTGGCGGTAGATCCCGGCGAGTTCGTCGCTATCACCGGCCCCTCGGGCTCGGGCAAGTCGACGCTCATGAACATCCTAGGCTGCCTGGATAAGCCGACGGCGGGCGGCTACTACCTGCAAGGGCTCAACGTGGCCGAGCTTGACGATGACGAGCTCACCGAAGTTCGCGCCCTGAGCATTGGCTTTGTCTTTCAGAGCTTCAACCTGCTGCCGCGCCTGTCGGTTATCGAAAACGTCATGCTGCCGCTGGCCTACACCAATGTGCCCCGTAGCCAGCGCGAAATGCGCGCCGTGCACGCGCTACAGGCCGTCACGCTGCCGGTCGACCACTGGGACCACCGCATATCAGAGCTCTCGGGCGGACAGATGCAGCGCGTCGCCATCGCGCGCGCTCTTGTCAATGACCCGCCCATCATCCTGGCCGATGAGCCGACGGGAAACCTGGACTCCGCTACCGGAGCGCTTGTGATGGAAACCTTCCATAAGCTCCAGAAGCGCGGCAAAACCATCGTGCTTATCACACACGACCCCGGCATCGCCGCCGAGGCCGACCGTGCCGTGACCATCCGCGACGGTCGCATTCACGATGGCGCGTATATTCCACATGCACCGCGGACCCTGCGCAGCGCCGTGGATAGCCTGCCCAGGATTTCCGCCTCCGCCAACCCGCCGAAAGGAGAGATGGCATGAGCGCCCGCGATCTCATCCAGGAAGCCCTTCACTCGCTCGAAGCCAACAAGGGGCGCAGCCTGCTCACCATCCTGGGCATTGTCATCGGCATCGCCTCGGTTATCGCCATGACTTCGCTCATCGGCGGCATCCAAAACAGCCTGGTCAACAGTCTGGGCCTCAATGCGGCACGCATGGTGCAAATCTATTCGTCGCAAGAACTCACCGAGTCCGACATCGAGAAGCTTCAAAAACTGGTGCCGCAGATAGAGCAGATCGGCATTGTCGACAGCGCGTATACCGAGTATAAGACCGGCGATAAAAGCTATACCGTCATGGCACAGGGTGTCGATAGCGACATGCTCGACGCCGTGGGGGCCAGCAAGCTCGTTGCGGGGCGCACCTATTCCCAGGCCGAGTCCCAATCAGGCTCGCGCGTGGCGCTCATCAGCCGCGGCGGCGCCGATCAGCTTTACGGCAACGAACAGGATGCGCTGGGGAAAACCATCAAGGTGTCCAACGGCGAGGTGCAGATTGTAGGTGTGATTGATGGCGGCAACGACTCCATGGGCTCGCTCACGCTGTATATGCCGCGCGAAACCATCTCAGGCCTGTTTGGCGACGAAAATCCTTCATTCCCCAGCGTGACGGCTCTTGCCGCCGAGGGCACAGACATGGACGAGCTTTGTAAGACCATCAAGTCCAAGGTGCGCGCAATGAAGGGCATCGCGGAGGATGATGAGTACGACAGTGTATCGGCGACCTCCATGAAAAGCGCCATCGATGCACTCAACTCCTTTATGGGCGCGTTCTCGCTCATCATGGGCGCTGTCGCCAGCATCTCGCTGCTTGTCGGCGGTATCGGCATTATGAATATGATGCTCACCAACGTGACTGAGCGCATCCGTGAGATCGGCATTCGCCGTGCCCTGGGCGCAAGTCGTCGCGATATCACCGCGCAGTTTTTGGCCGAGTCCTCGGCGCTGTGCGTCACCGGCGGACTGTTGGGTGTCCTGATTGGCTATCTGCTGGCATGGGGACTCACGTTCTTTGCCGCAAGCTCGGGCATCATGAGCGAGTTTGGAGCTACCGGGACGATCACGCCAAGCTTCTCCATTACAACAGTGTTGATCGCGTTTGCCGTATCGGTCGGCATCGGCGTAATCTTTGGCTTCTACCCCGCTCGCCGTGCAGCAAAGCTCGACCCGGTGGAATGCCTACGCTACCAGTAAGCCACCACCAACAAGTTGCGGTGAATTAGGGACTGAATATGCTATTTAGCAGCAAATACAGACACTATTTCACCGCAACTTATTGAAGGGCTGCTTGCGCCAGTTCCGGGCGTCGTCCTCGAGCTATTGGCGGATGACGGGCTTGTACGGGTCGAGCTTGCTCGGGGCGCTCCTCTTCGCGGGCGGGAGGGCGCGCAGGCGCGGCGAGCGCCTAGCGCGCGAACTCCCGTA
>CABUQI010000075.1 GCA_902493545.1 uncultured Collinsella sp.
AAACGCCGCCGATTTCCATGCGACAGATGAGAGCAGATCACCGCTGGAGCGCGACGTTTCCCCAGATAAAACCGACCAAAATAAACCTGTCTCTTTTTGGCAGGTAGCGTTGCCCCAACGAGCACGTCGGATTCCCGGGCCGGGCGGCCCAGGGGTTAAGTTTGTCGCGAGTTCCGCACGAGCCGGAGGCCACTTAATGTGGCCTCCGTGCGAGCCAGGACTGTAGAGCAGCAAACTTAACCCCTGGGCCGCCCGGCCCGGGAATCCGCCCCCGCGCACAGAAGGGGATTCCTTTTGTGTAGGCTTTGCGGAAATGTGGCTATTTTAGGATACGCCCGGTGGCGTGGTCTGTTGACGGCACAGCTAACGCCACGTATCCTATCGAACTGCGTGTTTCGTAGGGGGATGCTGACCCCTCGATTCAAGCCGTTGCACTTTACAGAAAGCTGGAATCATTCGAGAAGGAGTACGCTTTGCCTACTATTAACCAGCTGGTTCGCCAGGGCCGTCGTTCCGTGCCCAAGAAGTCCAAGAACGCTGCTCTGCAGCACAACTCCCAGAAGCGCGGCGTGTGCACCCGCGTCTTCACCACGAGCCCCAAGAAGCCGAACTCGGCTCTTCGTAAGGTTGCCCGTGTTCGCCTTGTCAACGGCATCGAAGTTACTGCTTACATCCCGGGTGAGGGCCACAACCTGCAGGAGCACTCCATCGTGCTCGTCCGCGGCGGTCGTGTCCGTGACCTCCCTGGTGTCCGTTATCACGTCATCCGTGGCGCCTACGACGCTGCTCCGGTCCAGAACCGTATGCAGGCCCGTTCCAAGTACGGTGCTAAGCGCCCCAAGGCTAAATAAGTCAGATAACGTTTTGATACTTTCGCCGTGTGCCGCCTAAGCGCCGCACGGTAGACACTTAAGGAGATTTCACATGCCGCGTCGTGCAGCAGCTAATCGTCGTGAGGTTCAGCCTGACGCCGTTTACAACAACCGCCTGGTGACTCAGCTCATCAACAAGGTCCTTCTTGACGGCAAGAAGGCCACCGCTGAGCGCATCGTTTACACCGCTTTCGAGATCGTTGCCGAGAAGTCCGAGGGTGGCGATGCTCTCGCTACCTTCAAGAAGGCTATGGACAACGTCAAGCCCACGCTCGAGGTTAAGCCCAAGCGTGTCGGTGGCGCTACCTATCAGGTCCCGATGGAGGTCAACTCCCGTCGTTCCACCGCTCTGGGTATCCGCTGGATCGTCAACTTCTCCCGCGCTCGCAAGGAGAAGACCATGGCCGAGCGTCTCGCCAACGAGATCCTCGACGCTTCCAACGGCCTGGGCGCTTCCGTCAAGAAGCGTGAGGACGTCTTCAAGATGGCCGAGGCCAACCGCGCGTTCTCTCACTATCGTTGGTAAGTTAAGGTAAGGAACTAACATGGCTAAGCCTAAGTACAAGCTTTCCGATACCCGTAACATCGGCATCATGGCCCACATCGATGCCGGTAAGACCACCACGACCGAGCGTATTCTTTACTACACCGGTAAGACCCACAAGATCGGTGAGGTCCATGAGGGCGCTGCCACCATGGACTGGATGGTTCAGGAGCAGGAGCGCGGCGTAACCATTACCTCCGCTGCTACCACGTGCTTCTGGAACAAGGACGGTAAGGACTACCGCATCCAGATCATCGACACCCCGGGCCACGTTGACTTCACCGCCGAGGTCGAGCGCTGCCTGCGCGTCCTCGATGGCGCTGTCGCCGTCTTCGACGCCGTTGCCGGCGTTCAGCCCCAGTCTGAGACCGTTTGGCGTCAGGCTTCTACCTTCAACGTTCCCCGCATCGCCTTCATCAACAAGTATGACCGCGTGGGCGCTGACTTCTTCAACGCTATCGAGACCATGAAGGATCGTCTCGACGCTAACGCCGTGGCCGCTCAGGTCCCGATGGGCGCCGAGGACAACTTCTGGGGCGTCATCGACCTGGTCACCATGACTGCATGGGACTTCAAGGCCGACGAGAAGGGTATGACCTACCCCGAGCCGATGGACGAGATCCCGGCTGAGTTCGCCGACATCGCTGCCACCAAGCGCGAGGAGCTCCTCGATGCTGCTGCCAGCTTTGACGATGAGCTCATGGAGAAGATCCTCATGGAGGAGGACTTCACCGTCGAGGAGCTCAAGGCTGCTCTGCGCAAGGGCGTTCTGGCCAACGAGCTCAACCTCGTCTTCGTGGGCTCCGCCTACAAGAACAAGGGCGTCCAGGAGCTGCTCGACGCTGTCGTCGACTACCTGCCCAGCCCGCTCGACGTCGAGGCCGTTACCGGTACCGATCCGGACACCGGCGAGGAGATCGAGCGTCATCCTTCCTTCGACGAGCCCTTCTCCGGCCTGGTCTTCAAGATCATGACCGACCCGTTCGTCGGTAAGCTCACCTACGTCCGCGTTTACTCCGGCCGCGCCGAGTCCGGCTCCTACGTTGTCAATGCTTCCAACGGTCAGCGCGAGCGCCTCGGCCGCATCCTCGAGATGAACGCCGCCGAGCGTATCGACCGTGACGACGCTGCCGCTGGCGACATCGTCGCTTGCGTCGGCTTCAAGAACTCCACCACCGGTGACACCCTGTGCGCCGAGGGCAAGGAGATCGTCCTCGAGAAGATCGAGTTCGCTAAGCCCGTTATCGACGTTGCCATCGAGCCCAAGACCAAGGCCGAGCAGGACAAGATGTCCCTGGCTCTGACCAAGCTCGCCGAGGAGGACCCGACCTTCCAGGTGTCCACCAACCACGAGACCGGCCAGACCATCATCGCCGGCATGGGCGAGCTGCACCTCGAGATCATCGTCGACCGTCTGCTCCGCGAGTTCAAGGTTGACGCTAACGTTGGTAAGCCCCAGGTTGCCTACCGCGAGACCGCTGGTCACGACGTCGAGAAGGCTGAGGGCAAGTTCGTCCGTCAGTCCGGCGGTCGCGGTCAGTACGGCCACGCCGTCATCAAGCTCGAGAAGATGGAGGAGGGCTTCGGCTACGAGTTCGTCAACGCTATCGTCGGCGGCGTCGTGCCCAAGGAGTACATCCCGTCCATCGACAAGGGCATCCAGGAGGCCCTGAACACCGGTGTTATCGCCGGCTTCCCGGTCCTCGACGTTAAGGTCACCCTGTTCGACGGTTCTTACCACGAGGTCGACTCCTCCGAGGCCGCCTTCAAGATCGCCGGTTCCATGGCTATCAAGGACGCCCTCAAGAAGTCCGATCCGCAGCTGCTCGAGCCGATCATGGCTGTCGAGGTCGAGACCCCTGAGCAGTACATGGGCGACGTTATGGGCAACCTCTCCGGTCGCCGCGGCAAGATCGAGGGCATGGAGGATCGCAAGAACAGCAAGCTCATCCGTGCCAAGGTGCCGCTGGGCGAGATGTTCGGTTACGCTACCGACCTTCGCTCCCAGACCCAGGGCCGTGCATCCTACACGATGCAGTTCGACTCTTATGAGCCCGCGCCCAAGTCCATCGTGGACGAGGTCATGAGCAAGAACGCCTAAGTTCGAGCTCCCTGTTACGTAATCCGCGAGAACATCTCTCGCACTCTTTGGAGGTTTAAGTTGGCTACCCAGAAGATCCGCATTCGCCTCAAGGGCTATGATCACGAGGTCGTCGATCAGTCCGCGAAGCTCATCGTCGAGACCGCTCAGAAGACCGGCGCTCGCGTTTCCGGTCCTGTCCCCCTGCCCACCGAGCGCAACCTGTACACGGTTATCCGCTCGCCGCACGTGAACAAGGACTCCCGTGAGCAGTTCGAGATGCGCACCCACAAGCGCCTCATCGACATCCTCGACCCCACCTCGGGCACCGTTGATTCGCTCATGCGTCTCGACCTCCCCGCTGGCGTCGACATCGACATCAAGCTCTAAGCGATATCGCTCATAGCTTATAGAGCCCCGCTGCCATCTTGGTAGCGGGGCTCTTTTGTTTTGAGTTTAGATTTTGGGATAGCGAATTCGTCTGCCGAGCTGATGGCTGCGGCGCCCTATTCGCTCAGGGGGCGCAAGGACGCTTCTTCGAAGTGGAAGACGCACAAGCCGCTCTCGGTCTCAATGCTTGCGCGGCCGCAATCGTCGACCGTTCTAAATATGCCGCGTGCCAGCTCGTCTCCAGCGGGGGAGCGGGCGATAACGTGCTCCCCAATCCAATTGAGGTGTGCGACATATTCGTCGTGGACGGGCGCGAGCGGTCCGGCGTTTTCTTCCATGGCGTTGAGGCGCTCTGCCCAGGTATCTACAGCGTCTATAACTGCGTGATAGACCTCATCGAGGAGCATGTCGACGGCGGGAACGCTCTCGTTGAGGTCCGAGAGGCTAATTGCCGCCAGGCCGCCATCGGGCACCTCTTGGGGCGTGTAGTTTACGTTGACACCAATGCCGCAGACGGCGAAAGGTTTGCCTTCGTTATCGCGTGCGGCCTCGACCAGAATGCCGCCGAGCTTGCGTCCTCGCGCGACCAGGTCGTTGGGCCACTTGAGGGCTATTTCGCTTGCAAGGCCTTGCTTTTCGAGTGCTTCGAGCACCGCTAGGCCGCTGACGGCGGCAAGACCAGAGTACTTTGCGGGATTAACGCATGGACGCAGGACAATCGAAAGCAATAGGTTGCCGGCGGTTGAATCCCACTTGTGGCCGCGCCGGCCGCGTCCTGCCGTTTGCGCGCGGGCGGCAAGTCCTGTGCCGTGCGGCGCACCCTGTTTTCCTGCCTCGAGCAGGTCATCGTTGGTCGATCCGGTTACATCGACAATCGTTAATTGGGCATCCATAGCGGCTGCTACCTCCTTATTGAATAAGTGAATGACGCAATGGTGTCGAGAGATAGACACAATGTGAAGCCTTTGTCGCATTTGGACAATTTAATGTTAACACGTCAACAAAGACTGAAATGCGTTATCCTCTCTTGGTCGATGTAAACACGTCAACAACTCAAAGGAGGTTAGTGATGGGTTTCACGATTCTTGGAACAGGTTCGGCACTTCCTGAGCGCAGTGTTTCCAATGACGAGCTGTCTGAGTTCCTCGATACCTCGGATGAGTGGATTTTTACTCGCACAGGTATCAAGAGCCGCCACGTCTGCACCACCGAGTCACTTGACGACCTTGCCGTAGCAGCGAGCGAGCGGGCACTCCAGGTGTCCGGAATCGACGCGAGCCAGCTGGATCTGATCGTCTGCTCGACGACGACGGGTGACCACCTTGTTCCCGCTGAGGCGTGTGCCGTTGCTGAGCGACTAGGCGCGACGTGCCCTGCCTTCGATGTCTCGGCGGCTTGTGCCGGCTTCGTATTTGCGCTCGATGTCGCCGAGGGCTATATCGCCCGCAGCCGTGCCGAGCGCGTGCTTGTTGTTGCTGCCGAGCAGATGACGCGCGCGCTCGAGTGGACCGACCGTGCCACCTGCGTGCTATTTGGCGATGGGGCAGGCGCCGCAGTGATTGAAGCTGGGGGAGACAACCCCCTTGCCGTTGAGCTTTCGACGGCGCCCGACGTCGAGACGTTGCGCGTTCCCGGTCTGGTCGGTACCTCGCCGTTTAAGGCTTCCGCAGATAGCGCGAGCGTGCTGTCCATGAATGGCCGCCGCGTGTTCAAGTTCGGCGTCAACGCCATCTGTGACACGGTCCATAAGCTTGCGATCGATGCGAGCATTTTGGTCGAAGACATCGATCATTTTGTATTCCATCAGGCTAACGAACGAATCCTGAGCCAGGCGGTCAAGCGTCTGGGCGTGCCGGACGAGCGTGTGGTTCGCACGTTGCGCGAGACCGGCAACATTTCGAGCGCATGCATTCCGCTTGCCCTCGATCGGCTGGCAAACGCCGGTGCACTTCACACGGGCGACACCATCGCCTTGGTTGGATTTGGCGCTGGCCTGGATATAGGTGGCTATCTGCTTCGTTGGAAGTAGTCGCACATAGGAAATAAAACCGCCCCTAGGGCACAAACAAAGGAGAACTACCATGGCAGATCAGAAGACCTTCGAGCGCGTTTGCGACGTTATCCGCGAGACCGCTGGCCTTGACGA
>CABUQI010000076.1 GCA_902493545.1 uncultured Collinsella sp.
CGCAGCCCCGGCAAAGCCCGAGCCCCAATCGCTGCCCCAGGCGCCGTTGCCGCTAAAGATGCTGTCGAAGATGTCGCCCCAGCCGCTGACGCCCGCGCCGGCACCGTAGCCGCCGCCATACGCGCCGCCTGCGCCCGGCATGCCGCCAAACATGAGCATCTGGTCGTACTCTTTGCGCTTCTTCTCGTCCGAAAGCGTTTCGTAGGCCTCGCTGATCTCCTTAAACTTGGCCTCGTCGCCGCCGGCATCGGGGTGATATTTTTGCGCGAGCTTGCGAAACGCGCTCTTGATCTCTTTATCGGAGGCGCTCTTGGATACGCCCAGGATGTCATAGAAGGTTTTGCCTGCAGCCATCGTAGCTCCTCTCCTGTTTCATCCGCCGCCCAGCGGGCGGCGGCTCATGCTTTCATATGGCACTAGGCCAGAAAGGGCCCCGGGTGTTGCCCCGGGGCCCTTCTCAATTACTCCTCGGTGCTCTCGGCCGTATCGGCCGCAGCATCCTCGGGCGCCGCTTCGGGCTCCGGTGCGGGGCGCTTCTCGCCACCGTAGGTCACCGTCACCATCGCAGAACGCAGGATGCGATCCGCCATGCGGTAGCCCTTCTGGTACACGTCATTGACGGTCTCGTCGTACTGCGATGCGTCCTCGACGCGGCCCACAGCCTGGTGCTCGAGCGGATCGAACGCCTCGCCCTTGGGGTCGATGGGCTCAACGCCCTCGTGCGCAAACACATCGAGCAGCTTGGCATGCACCGCGTCGACACCGTCGACGAACTGCTTAAAGTCGTCGGCAAGCTCCTGGCTGCGGGCATGGTCGATCGCACGCTCGATATCGTCGACCACCGGCAGCAGCGCGGTGACGAGCTTCTCGGTCGCGCGCTCGCGCTCGGCGATACGCTCATTGGCGGTGCGGCGACGGAAGTTCTCCCAGTCGGCCTGCAGACGGGCGGTGCGCTCGGTGGCGTCCTTTGCCTTGTCCTCGGCGGCCTTCTGAGCCTCTGCCGCAGCATCGAGCTCGTTGCGCACGTCGGCAAGCTCTTTCTGAGCCTGCTCGAACTTGAGCTTAAAGTCGTTGTCGGCGGCTTCCTCACCGGCGCGGATAGCGGCTTCCACCATCTCGTCCTCGGTCATCGTCGCCTCCTTGTTGGAATCCTCTACTTGGTTCTCGGCAGCCTCGGCGGCCGGGGCCTCGTTGGCCTCGGTAACGTCTGCGGCCTCTACGGGAATCTTCACGTCCTTCTCCTCAGAGTCAACGGGGGCGGCACCAACGGCGGCCGCCTCCGTGCGAGCTTTACGAGCGGACATGATTACTTGTCCTCGTCGTCCACAACCTCGTAGTCGGCGTCGACAACATCATCGTCGGCAGGCTGGGCGCCTGCGGCACCGTCGGTCTGCTGCTGAGCGTCGGCGTAGACAACCTGGGCCAGCTCGTAGGCCACGGACTGCAGGGACTCGCCGGCGGCCTTGATGGCCTCGACGTCAGAGCCCTCGAGCGCCTTCTTGGCGTCGGCGATAGCGGCCTCGGCCTTGGACTTCACGTCGGCGGAAACCTTGTCGCCCAACTCGTTGAGGGTCTGCTCGGTGGAGTAGCACAGGCTGTCGGTCTGGTTGCGGACCTCGACCTCTTCCTTCTGCTTCTTGTCCTCCTCGGCATGAGCCTCGGCGTCCTTGACCATACGATCGACCTCGTCGTCGGACAGAGCGGTGGAGCCAGAAATGGTGATCTGCTGCTCCTTGCCGGTGCCCTTGTCCTTAGCGGAGACCTTGACGATGCCGTTGGCGTCGATGTCGAAGGTGACCTCGATCTGCGGCACGCCGCGGCGGGCAGCCGGGATACCGGTCAGCTGGAACTTACCGAGCGACTTGTTGTCGCGGGCAAGCTCGCGCTCGCCCTGGAGCACGTTGATCTCGACGCTGGTCTGGTTGTCGGCAGCGGTGGAGTAGACCTCGGTCTTGGAGGTCGGGATCGTGGTGTTGCGGTCGATCATCTTGGTCATGATGCCGCCCATGGTCTCGACGCCCAGCGACAGCGGGGTAACGTCGAGCAGCAGGATGCCCTCGACGTCGCCGGTGAGCACGCCGCCCTGGACGGCAGCACCGTCGGCAACGACCTCGTCGGGGTTCACGGACATGTTGGGCTGCTTGCCGGTCATGGTCTTGACGAGCTCCTGGACGGCGGGCATACGGGTGGAGCCGCCGACGAGGATGACCTCGGTCAGATCGGAGAGCTTAAGCTTGGCGTCGCGCAGGGCGTTGGTGACAGGCTGCTTGCAGCGCTCGAGCAGGTCGCGGGTGATCTTCTCGAACTCGGCGCGGGTCAACGTGTAGTTGAGGTGCAGCGGGCCGGACTGGTTCATGGTGATGAACGGCAGGTTGATGGTGGTCTGCTGGGCGGCGGAGAGCTCCTTCTTGGCGTTCTCGGCGGCCTCCTTCAGACGCTGCAGGGCCATGGGGTCCTGACGCAGGTCGACACCGTTCTCCTGCTGGAACTTATCGGCCATCCAGTCGATGACGCGCTGATCCCAGTCGTCGCCGCCCAGGTGGTTATCGCCCGAGGTGGACAGAACCTCAAACACGCCGTCGGCGAGGTCGAGGATGGAGACGTCGAAGGTGCCGCCGCCCAGGTCGAAGACCAGGATGCGCTGGTCGGTGCCCTGCTTGTCCAGGCCATAGGCAAGAGCAGCAGCGGTCGGCTCGTTGACGATACGCTTGACGTTGAGGCCAGCGATCTTACCGGCGTCCTTGGTGGCCTGACGCTGGGCGTCGTTGAAGTAGGCCGGGACGGTGATGACGGCGTCGGTAACGGTCTCGCCCAGATACTTCTCGGCGTCAGCCTTCATCTTCGCGAGCGTCATGGCGCTCACCTGCTCGGCGGTGTAATCCTTGCCCTCGATGTCGACGACGGCACGGCCGCCCTGGCCCTCCTTGACCTCATACGGCACGGTCTTGATCTCGGAGGTGCACTCGGAGTACTTGCGGCCCATGAAGCGCTTGATGGAGAACACGGTGTTCTTGGGGTTGGTGACAGCCTGGTTCTTAGCGGCCTTACCCACGACGCGGTCGCCGTCGGCACGGAAGCCCACGACGGACGGGGTGGTGCGGTCGCCCTCGGCGTTCACGATAATGGTCGGAGAACCGCCCTCGAGAACGGCCATAGCGGAGTTAGTAGTACCAAGGTCGATACCAAGAATCTTGCCCATTAGAAATTCCCTCTCTCTTGTGCGTTTGCACCGACTCGGCGGTCTGCCGAGCAGTGTTTCGGCTTGTCTTTCAGGATGTAGTGTATCCCCTTATGGGCCGGAATATACAAAATCTAAGTCAATTCATATAAGATTTCTTATTGCCGAGAGTTTAGGTTCGCAAATACGCAGGTAGACGCACTGTTTGAGTTCTCGGCAAATCTATCGAGATCTATGTAGAGATGGCTGAGGTTTGGGTCCGAGGGTGCCTGGGGGGCGTCTTGCGGAAAGCTCATCCCGGTTTGAGCGTGGATTCCGGGTCGCAGTTTCCGTCTGAAGGCTCAACCGGAAACCGTATCCCGTTTTGAGAGCTGATACCGGCTCGCATTTTCCGCTAGCGGGCCTAACCGGAAACCGTTTTTCGACAAAATAATGGGATGCGGTTTCCGCAAGCACGCTCAATCGCCCTATATTTTAAGTCACCTTTAGCTAACATTTATGCAGCTCAACGGCCCCACCTGCGCGTTTTTTAGTAAACCTTGGCATACTCGGCGAACGGTATGAAGATGCCGGCCAGAGGGTATTGCAAACGGTCGCTCCCGTGGTATGTTTTTGCCCGAATCAAACCGGCGCGCATCGCCTGTAGCGTCGGTCAACAGAGAGGAAACTACCATGGCTCATCCCGTAATTGATGCCGACGAGTGCATCGCTTGTGGCGTTTGCGTCGACTCCTGCCCCGCTGGCGTTCTGGAGCTCCAGGACGTCGCTACCGTCGCTGACGAGGACTCCTGCGTCGCCTGTGGCGCTTGCCAGGACGCTTGCCCCGCTGGCGCGATCACCGAGATCGTCGAGGAGTAACAACTCCCCCACCTGCACACTCAAAAGTACACCGTGCACAAAAAAGGAGGCCTCCGCATCGCCGCGGAGGCCTCCTTTTGCATTCGTCGTTACTAGGACAGGTCATCTTCGTAGGGCATCAGATCTGCCAGATAGCCCTTTTCCTTGAGCATGGTCTCGATCTCGTCGAGAGTTTGCTCGTCTTCTGCCGCAATGCGATGGAAGTGATAGCCGCTGGTTACCGTCAGCAGCGGAAAGCTCTTACCGCTCTCGATATCGTGCAGGTAGCGCTCAACATCGCGACGATTGCGGATGTCCAGGTCGGCCGTGATCTTGCCGTATACGCGGTGATTGACGATTACGTTGAGCACGGCGCCGCCCGCGTCGACGATGCTCGTGAGCTCATCGCCCGCCTGCTCCACGCCGTGGCGAACCTTGACCAGACGCGTGGGCACGGCGGGGCTGCTGGGGGCCTCCTGTAGTACATAGCCGCGATTGGTGGCGACGATATCGTGCCCGTCGGCGCGCAGCAGGGCGATGTCCTGCACCACGACCTGACGGCTCACGCCCACCTCACGGGCAAGCGCACTGCCCGAGACAGGATCTTTGGCTCTCTCGAGCACGGCCATGATGGAACGGCGACGCTCGCGGGCATTCATTATTTACCGTCCAGCAGACGCAGGTGCTTAAGCGAAAGGTCGAGGATCGGCGCAGAGTGCGTCAGAGCGCCCGAACTAATAAAGTCAACGCCCAGGTCGGCGAGCGCGCGGATATTGCTGGCGTCCACGTTGCCCGAGCACTCAGTCTTGGCGCGACCGGCGATAAGCTCAATCGCGGCAGCCATGTCGTCATGGGTCATGTTGTCGAGCATGATGATATCGGCGCCGGCCTCCACGGCCTCGCGCACCATGTCCAGGTTCTCGCACTCAATCTCGACCGTCGTGGTAAACGACGCATGGGCGCGCGCCATCTCAATCGCGCGCGCCACGCCACCGGCGGCGTCGATGTGGTTGTCCTTGAGCATGACAGCCGTCGACAGGTTATAGCGGTGGTTGCTGCCGCCGCCGATCTCGACTGCGGCCTTCTCGAAGACGCGCATGCCCGGCGTGGTCTTGCGCGTGTCGACAAGCACGGTCTTGGTGCCCTCGAGCGCAGCCGCCATCCGATGCGTGTAAGTGGCGATGCCGCTCATGCGCTGCAGATAGTTGAGCGCCACGCGCTCGCCCGAAAGCAGCACGCGCGCGTCGCCGCGCACCTGGCCCACATGGTCGCCAGCGTGTACCTCGTCGCCGTCCGCGACATCGAACAACACGGAGCTCTGCGGATCCAGCAGCTCAAAGGTGCGGGCGAATACGTCCAGGCCGGCGATAATGCCGTCGGCCTTGGCGATGAGCTCAACGGTAGCGGGGCGCGCCGTGGGGCACACGCTCGCCGTACTCACGTCCTCAAACGTGATGTCCTCGCGCAGAGCCTGCAAAATCAGATCATCGACGACGAGCTTCATGGTAATGGGATTCATGGTCTACTCCTCTACGGCCTGCGTGCCGGCGGCACGGGCCAAATCATCGATTGCAAGGGTATCGGCGCTCAGGGCGCGGTGACGCCCGTCAAGCGCGGGCTCACCGGCCTGCTCCACGGCCAGCGACTCGCCGGTGCGCATGTACCACGCGGCGCGGCGGCCCCAGACCAGCGCCTCGAGCAGGCTGTTAGAAGCCAGGCGGTTCTTGCCGTGCACGCCATTGCAGGCCGTCTCGCCGGCGGCGTAGAGCTCGGGCATCGAGGTGCGGCCGTCCTTGTCGACCCATACGCCGCCCATAAAGTAGTGCTGCGTGGGTGTGACGGGAATGGGCTCGTCCAGGATGTCGCGGCCGTCCTCCAGGCAGCGCGCGCGGATATTGGCAAAGTGCCCGGTCACCACGTCGCGCTCGACTGGGGCAAAGCTCAGCCACTCGTGCTCGCTGCCGTCCTGCTTCATCTGCTCGCGGATGGCGGCGGCGACAACGTCGCGCGGCTG